>PWFS01000145.1 GCA_003554145.1 Halobacteroidaceae bacterium
GGTTTTTTTAAGATTAAGTTCCAAAAATCCGGCCTCAGGGTAGTCTATAAAGTGGTTCGAAATAATAATGAAATGCAGATTATTGTTGTTTCTGCCCGGGAAGATGATGAAGTTTATCAAATTGCCTGGAAACGCAGACAAAAAGGCTGAGGTATTTTCTGGAAGTAGCCTGTCATGCACGACAAGCTGTGTATTAGAACCACAAATTCCAGTCCTGGACATTTCAGTTACATTCATCGGTAAATTTGCCGGGGCATCTGTCGGATTGATAGAATCTGGCCTGGGCCCTTACATTCAAATTAAGAATCACAATAAATTATGGATATGCCTTTGCAGATTACGGAAAATAAGGTAAAATATAGAGGTCGGGAAAAAGAGCATCTGATCCAGAGCAGGAAAATTCAGGTTCAAGAGGAATTAAACAATAAAATCCGGCCGGGAGGTGGAACTAATGCAAAAATGGGAATGTACCCTGTGCGGGTATGTCTATGAACCCGAACAGGGAGATCCAGATAACGGGGTTGATCCCGGGACTCCCTGGGAAGAGGTCCCTGAAGACTGGGTTTGCCCTCTTTGTGGAGCCACTAAAGACTTATTCGAACCACTATAAAAAAACGGAGGTATTAATTGATGAGTAAACTAAAAGGAACCAGGACGGAGAAAAATCTATGGACTGCCTTTGCTGGTGAATCCCAGGCCCGCAGCAAGTACACTTATTTTGCCCAGCAGGCCCGCAAAGAAGGCTATCCAACTATTGCCGGTGTTTTCATGGAAACCGCAGAGCATGAACTGCAGCATGCCAAGAGGCTCTTTAAATTCCTGGATGGTATCGGTGATACCCCAACCAATCTACAGGCCGCTGCTGACGGAGAAAATTATGAGTACAGTACAATGTATAAGGAGTTTGCTGAAACTGCCCGGGAAGAGGGCTTTAATGAAATTGCCGAAGCTATGGAAGCAATTGCCCGCTCCGAGGTAGGGCACGAAGAGCGCTACCTGATGTACCTGGAAAAAATCAAACAGAACCGGATGTTTTCCTCGGAAGAATCCCAGATGTGGCGCTGCACTAACTGTGGCTACCTGCATGAGGGCAATGAAGGACCTGAATTATGCCCGGCCTGTGCCCACGGCCAGCAGTTTTTCCAGCCCTATAATGAAGTTCGCTAAAGGCCCCTGCGGGGGTCTTTTTTTTGGGAAAAAATCTTCTGGAAAACTATTGACATTTATTAAATAAGGCCTTATATTGGGATTATAACGAATGAATGGCGGTGAAGGGGCCTTGAAAAGAATAATGAACAATTTTCGGCTTAATGCTCGATTATCCTCTCAGATTAATCATAACTTTAAAGTCGATGCCCTGTCGGCTTCTTTTTTTGCCCTGGCCGGGGGTGCTTTATATCCCTTTGTCGCAGCTATTGCTATCAATATGGGAGCAGGAGCCCTGGGGGTTGGTCTCCTGGTGGCCGCACCCTTTGCCGCCCAGCTCTTTACCATCTACTGGGGCCACCTGTGCCAGGGGCGGCAGAAATTGCCCTTCATAATTTATCCAGGAATTGCGGCCCGGCTCCTCCTGCTGCCCCTGGTCCTGGTTAATTCCCCCGCCGTTTTTATTACTCTTATCATACTCCACCACGGGCTCCTGGCTATTACCTGGCCTGCCTTTACCAGCCTGGTGCAGAAGATGTACCCTATGGCCAGAAGGGGCCGTTTAATGGGGCTGGTTAAGTTTGTTTTCGGCATATTCAATATCCTGGCCATTGCAGTGGCGGGGCGCAGTTTGGATCTCCTGGGGCACCCCCCGGTTATATTAGTGGGGGTAGCAGCAGGAATCACCGCCACCCTTATTTTCCGGAGGATTAGGGAGCCGGAGGAGGAAAAAGAAACCGCAATCTGTCGGCGCTTTTCTCCCGGGGAGAGCCTGCGGCAGCTTCGGCAATTTCCCGCCCTGGCCTGGTTCATTGTCGGGATGAGCTTTCTGGAGATAGGAAAGTTCATGCTGCAGCCCTTTCTGCCCCTGTACTGGTTGAATGAACTGGGCCTTTCTCAGAGCAACATCGGCAGTATTGCCATCGTGGTCACCCTGTTCTGGTTTTTATCTTCTCCCCTCTGGGGAGCCCTGGTGGACCGCTTCCACCCGGTGGGGGTGGTAATGGCTGCCGGGGGTCTTTATTGCCTATTACCCCTGCTTTACCTCGGAAATCCGGGACTGGCAGGCGTCCTGGTAGGGGCTGCCCTTACCGGCCTGGGACTCGCTGCTTATGAAGTGGGCTGGAGCAATAATCTGCTGGGAATGGCCGGCCGGCAGAGCGGTAAATTTATAGGCCTGTACCTGTCTTTAGTGGGCCTGCGGGGGCTTTTGTCTCCTCTGCTGGCTTCGGTAATTCTGGGAGGGGGTCAGGCAGTTCTGCTCCTGATCCTGGCCGCCCTTTTTATCCTGGCTTCTTTCCCGGCCTTAATCCATTCTTACCGGCTGGGGGTTCGGGGTCGGAAAAAGGAAACCCCCGAGGTAGTGGCAGTAAAAATAGCGCAGTAAGAAGGGCCGGCGCTCCCGGAGCACCGGTTTTTCCCTTTTCGGGCCCGAATTTTCCCCCGGGTTTTTTGCGGGGGATGGGATCTTTTCTTTCAGCAGGCAGGAAAAGAAGGGTCGAAAAGGAAACAACAATATAGGGGCGGGAGAAATTGTTTTCTGGCCTGGCAAAAGCGATAGAACTTTTTTTGAGGTGATGCTGTTGATCAAGCAGGGTCAAGAAATTCTTAAAGAGACGGCAATGGCCATTTTACCTATTACCTTTTTTGTGATATTTTTGCAGCTCTTTTTCCTGGAGTTGCCCCTGGCTACCCTGGGGCGCTTTTTAGGAGGGGTGGCTTTAGTGGCCGCGGGGCTTTTTCTGTTTCTGCTGGGAGTCCGGGTCGGGCTCCTGGCCCTGGGAGAAATGGTGGGTTCAGAAATGCTCCAGAGGGGCAATATTTTTACTATCCTGTTAATCACCTTTGCCCTGGGAGTGGCCGTAACTGTTGCTGAGCCCGGGGTTCAGGTCCTGGCCCTGAACGTGGACACGGCAACCGGGGGAGAGATCAGCCATACCCTCCTGGTAGGGGTGGTGGGGCTGAGCCTGGGTATTTTCATGGCCCTGGCGGTCCTGCGCATTTTCCTGGGGATCAGCATGGGCTATATCCTGGCCATCGGCTATACGGTGATTATTATCCTTTCATTTTTTGTCCCGGCTCATTTTGTTCCCATTTCCTTTGATGCCGGGGGTGTAACAACCGGTCCCATGACGGTCCCCTTTATTCTATCCATTGGACTGGGTGTAACCTCCGTTCTGCCCCGCCGCTCTACTGTGGGGGATAGCTTTGGGTTAATGGGGCTGGCTTCCCTGGGACCGGTCCTGGGATTGATGCTCCTGGGGGTGATGCAGGGGGGATTTTCCGTGAATTGTGGTCCATAACCGGGGAGGTAGTCCAGGCCCTCCTGCCCCTGGTGATTTTTTTCCTGCTGTTCCAGTTCTTTTATGCCCGGCGTCCCTGGAGCTTTGTTCGCCAGGTGCTTACCGGAACTGCCCTGGCGGCAGCAGGGTTGATTCTTTTCCTGCTGGGGGTGCAGGTGGGGTTTTTGCCCGCAGGCGAGGAGATGGGCGCGGCCCTGGCTGGCCTGGACCGACCTTTTTTGTTGATGGGCCTGGGTTTTGCTTTTGGTTTGCTGGCTACCATAGCCGAGCCGGCGGTCTGGGTGCTGTGTGGACAGGTAGAGAGAGCCTCCGGTGGTTACATTCCGGAAAAGCTGATCCTGATTGTGTTGTCCCTGGGAGTTGGGGTTTTTGTGGCCCTGGGGATGGGTCGGGTCAGCCTGGGCTGGCCCCTGTATTATCTCCTGCTGCCCGGCTATATTCTGGCAATTATTTTAATTTTTTTCTCCAACCCGACCTTTATTGCCGTTGCCTTTGATGCCGGGGCGGTGGTTACCGGGCCCATGATAGTTACCTTTGTCATGGCCCTGGTTCTGGGAGTGGCCGGGGCGATAGAGGGGCGGGATCCGGTTTTGGATGGCTTTGGTCTGGTGGCGATGGTAGCTTTAGCTCCCATTCTGGCAGTTTTAATCCTGGGTTTCTTTTTTAAGGAAAAGGAGTGAGCCTCGTGGAAGTAAAATTGAATTTTGATCTGATCGTAACCATAGTTAAAAAGGGTTGTGCTGAAAGGGTGGTGCGGGCTTCTAAAGAAGCCGGAGCCGAGGGAGGAACCGTTGTCCTGGCCCGGGGGACGGGGATTCACGAGCAGAAATCTATTCTGGGCATTCCCACCGAACCCGAAAAGGAAATGATCCTGACCCTGGTTCCCGAAGAAAGTACTGATCGCATTCTCAAGGCCATTATAACCGCGGGGGAACTGGAAAAGCCGGCCACGGGAATTGTCTTTGTTCTCGATGTGAAAAAAGTGGCGGGCATTGTCCACCTTATGGAAAACTGCTGAGCGGGGATGGTTTGCCCTGATTTTTCTTTAATGCGGCAGAGAAAGTCATGCCCAGTATTTCTGCGTATGTTAATGTCAATATAAAGTAAAGAGGGTTCAGGATAAAATATGGGCTCAAATTGGTTGAAAATGTCTAAAATGGTGAAGGAACTTCCGGTCAGGGCAAGAAATCATTATTGAGAGCAAAAAGAAATATGGTGATAATATGCGCCTGCTGGACCTGGTAGGGGACTATAACCTCCGTTCCCTGGCAATAATTGGTTTAACCAAAAATGTGGGTAAAACTGTAACCCTGAACAGTATTCTGGCCCAGGCTCTGAGTAGCGGCCTGCGGGTGGGAATTGCCTCCATGGGCCGGGACGGGGAAAAAGAAGATATCCTGACCCGGCAGGATAAACCCAGAATTGAGGTGCAGCCCGGTAATCTGGTGGTAACAGCAGCCGATGCCCTCAAGGGCAGTCGGGCCCTGCTGCGACCCCTGGCCTCTACAGAAATATTCACCCCCCTGGGTGAAGTGTTTTTGTATGAAGTTCGCCGGGCTGGCAACGTGGAGCTGGTTGGTCCCCGGACCCAGAAACAGTTGAAAGCAGTGGTTGATATTCTCCTGGACCGCACCGACCTGGTTCTCCTGGATGGGGCTATCAACAGGGTTCTCTCCGCGTCCCCCTCGGTTTCGGATGGGACCATTGTTGCTACGGGAGCCTCCCTGAGCCGCAGCTACCACAATATTGTCAGGAAAACTGCTTTTCGCCTGGAAACCCTGCGCCTGCCACCCCTGGAGGAGCAATTTTTAATTGAGCGGGGGGAGGAGGAACTGGAGCATTCCCGGGCGGTGCTGCTGGGGAGGGATGGTCACTGGTATCCCCTGGAGTCCCCAACCAGTTTCGGACTGGGGCCCCGCCTGGAAACCCGCCTGGAGGAAGGCATTGAAAAAATATTCCTGGGGGGAGCCCTTACCGACGAGATATTAACCGCGGCATCGAATCCCGCTTTCCTGGAACAGGGCCGGATTGTAATTCGTGATGGAACCAAGGTTTTCGCTGACCCCATGCTGTGGAAAAGATTCCGGAGCAGAGGGGGGCGGGTTGAAGTTATGCGGGAGATAAAGGTGGTGGGTTTGACTGTCAATCCTATTGCTCCCGAGCATTATTTTTTTGACCCCGAAGAAATGATCGAGCACCTGGCCGAGGAGATAGGGGATCTTCCCATCGTGGATGTGGTGGCGGGTATCGGTTACCGGGGGCAGGAGAAACTTAGTCTGGCTTAGCCAGGAGGAGGTATGGGCCTTGGAGAAAAAACTGAACCTGGATGAAGAAAAAATTGGTAGAGCCCGACAGGCCGCAGCTTCCATAGCTGAAGGGATAATGGAAGATATACTGCCCCGGACTACAGTGGCAGTGGAGCGGGCCATTCTGAGGCTTCTGGGAGTTGACGGCATCGATATTGCCGAAATTCCGCTGCCCAACGTGGTGGTAGAAAAAGTTCAGGAGGCCGGAGCACTGCCCTGTGGGGTGGCCCACTGGATGGGCCGGACCATCCTGGCCACGGGCAAGGACCCCCAGGAAATTGCCCGGGAGGTGTCCGAGGGCAACCTGGATATCCTGGATCAACCCCTCTACAGTGACGAGGAAATTCGTAGGGCCCTGGAACCCTATGTTCGCCAGGGACTGGAGTGGATCAGGGATCAAAGGCGCCGGCGGGATAAATTCCTGGAAACCCTGGGCACCGGCCCCCGGCCCCTGCTGTATGTGATCGTGGCTACCGGTGATATTTATGAAGATGCTCTCCAGGCCAAATCCGCAGCCGAACAGGGTGCTGATATCGTGGCCGTAATTCGTTCCACCGCCCAGAGTCTTTTAGATTATGTTCCCTACGGCGCCACCAGGGAGGGTTTTGGGGGCACCTTTGCAACCCAGGAAAATTTTCGAATAATGCGCCAGGCCCTGGACGAAGTCGGGGAAGAAATCGGCCGCTATATTTACCTGGTAAATTATTGCTCCGGGCTGGCCATGCCGGAAATTGCGGCCATGGGAGCCCTGGAAAGACTGGATATGATGCTCAATGATGCCATGTACGGGGTTCTGTTCCGGGATATTAATATGCAGCGGACCTTTATTGATCAGCACTTTTCCCGCATGATCAATGGTTATGCCGGGATAATTATCAATACCGGGGAGGACAATTACCTGACCACCGCTGATCCCTTCGAGGCAGCTCATACCGTGCTGGCCTCCCAGTTCATGAATGAACAGCTGGGGCTGCGTTCGGGCCTGGTGGAAGAGCAGCTGGGCCTGGGGCACGCTTTTGAACTGGACCCTGACCGGGAAGATGGATGGCTATTGGAACTGGGACAGGCCCAGATGGCCCGGGAAATTTTCCCCCGGGCTCCCCTGAAATATATGCCGCCCACCCGCTACATGAGCGGTGATATTTTCCGAACCCACCTGGTGGATGGGATGTTTAACCTGGTGGGAGTGATTTCCGGACAGGAAATTCAGCTCCTGGGAATGCCGAGCGAGGCCATTCACACGCCCCACATCCATGATCGGGCCCTGGCCATTGATAATGCCCGCTATATTATGAACAATGCCCGCCACCTGGGTGAAGAAATATATTTCAAGCCCGGAGGAAAGATCCAGAAAAGGGCCTTCCAGGTGCTGGATGAAGCCCTGGAGCTCCTGGAGAAAATTGCAGAACTGGGCCTGCCCCGGGCTATAGATGAGGGGTGGTTCGCGGGTATATCCCGTTCTCCCCAGGGAGGCAAAGGACTGGAAGGGGTTGTGGATAAAGAAGAACACTATTTCAATCCTTTCCTGGAGGCAATGGCTGCAAAGAGGGAGGGAACTGGCCATGCAGATTGATGAAAAAAGGATCAGGGCTTATGGGGATACTTTTAATGATGGGCAGGTGCAGCTGAGTTTTTCTCTACCGGTGGAACACGGCCCCCGGGGTGATGAAGCCGCCCGCATTCTGGCAGGCCATATGGGCCTGGAGGAAGTGGAGGTGGCTTTTTCCCGGGACCTGGGCCAGGGCTTTTCCTACTATATCGTCTATGGCCGCTGCCCCTCCTATGTGGACCTGACCCAGATTCAGATAACCCAGGTTGAGGTAGAAGCCATGGATTATTATGAAATAAATCGCTTTATTGAAGAGAGAATGGGAAGACCCCTGGTGGTGGTTGGAGCCTGTACCGGAACCGATGCCCACACCGTGGGCCTGGACGCTATTATGAATATGAAAGGCTATGCCGGGGAATATGGCCTGGAAAGATACCCCCAGTTCGAAGCCTACAATATGGGGAGCCAGGTTCCCAATTCCCAGGTTATATCCCGGGCGGTGGAGGTAGAGGCCGACGTTATCCTGATTTCCCAGGTGGTAACCCAGAAAAATGTGCACCTGGAGAACCTGACCAACCTGGTGGAGCTCCTGGAAGCCGAAGGACTGCGGGAAAAATTCCTGCTGATTGTGGGCGGCCCCCGTATTTCCCACGAAATGGCCCTGGAACTGGGCTTTGATGCCGGCTTCGGTTCGGGAACCCTGCCCCCCCAGGTCGCCACCTATATTGCCCGGGAGATTTACCGCCGGCAGGGCAGCCAGAGCGGCCCCCCCGGTGAAAGATAAAGGAGGACTGAGGACTATGGAAAGCCTGATCCGGGTCCGGATGAGCCAGGCCGATGCCCATTATGGGGGCAACCTGGTGGATGGCGCCCGGCTGCTGCAGATGTTTGGTGATGTGGCCACGGAACTGTTGATTCGCAATGATGGTGATGAAGGGCTTTTTCTGACCTATGAGAACGTGGAGTTTAAAGCACCTGTTTATGCCGGGGACTACATCGAGGCCCGGGGAAAAATTATCAGGGTGGGCAATACCTCCCGCCAGATGGAATTCTGGGCCCAGAAAGTGATTGCCCCTGATCCGGAGGGTCAGCATGAATCGGCCGCCCGGGTTCTGGAGGAGCCGGAGCTGGTGGCCCGGGCCAGCGGGGTCTGCGTGGTGCCCCGGGAAAAACAGAGAAAAGGAGGTTGATTGCATGGACAAGCTGATTATTACCTGTGCGTTGAGCGGGGCTGAAAC
>PWFS01000197.1 GCA_003554145.1 Halobacteroidaceae bacterium
AGGACAGGAGAGTGATTTCTTATTCGGGCGGGGGACAGCTGATATGAAAGCTGGTCTGGCAATTCAGATTGCTCTCCTGCACGATCTTTCCTCCCTGGAAAATCGAGAGGGCAATATCCTGCTACTCTCGGTCCCTGATGAAGAAACCACCTCTAGGGGCATGCTTACCGCCGTAAAGTTTTTAAACCGACTGCGCGGGGAAAAGGGACTGGACTACCGGGGCGTAATTAACTGCGAACCCGCTTTCCCCGCATACCCCGGGGACAGGAACCGCTATATCTACACCGGTTCCATGGGGAAGGCAGTCCTTTTCTGTTATGCCCGGGGAATTGAAACTCATGTGGGGGACGTCCTGAGCGGGTTTAATGCCAATCTTTTGATTGCAGAGCTGATTCGGGATCTGGAAGGAAATATTGAACTCTGCGAGGAACTGGAGGGCTATGTAGCGCCGCCCCCCACTTTTCTAAAATCTCGTGATAACAAAAGGCATTATTCGGCCCAGATTCCCCATACTGCTGCCTGTTATTTAAATTTTTCCCTCCTGTACCGGTCTCCGCGGGAACTCCTGCAGGAAATGGTGGTCAGGGGTACGAACATCATGGACCAGTTAACTGCTACAATGGATGCCCGGCTGCAGAAATATCTGGACTGGCAGGGTCAGGAACTCCCCCCCCAAAAAAGGGAAGGCTGGGTCCTTACCTACCAGGAATTTTATAACCTGGCCCGCCAAAAAAGTGGCAATGAAGTAGATGAAGCCCTTTTCCGTTTTTTTGAGGATAATCATCATCAGATGGAGGAACAGGAATTATGCCTTCGTATTACCGAGATTGTGGATGATTACGTGCAGAAAGAGGGGCCCGGACTGATTGTGGGCTTTACCCCTCCCTATTATCCACCGGTAAAATCTTATCCCCGGAGTGAGAGGGATAGGGCGATGATAAAAGTTGCCGAGGGCCTCCAACACCGGGCCCGGGAAAAACACGGCTATCAGGTTGAACTCTTTCCCTTTTTCCCCGGGATATCAGATCTGAATTATTGTCAGCTTTCTGACTATCAGGACACCAAAGACTTTTTTAAGCCCAATATGCCCACCTGGGGTCAGGGCTATACCCTGCCCCTGGAGGATCTGCGGGAAATTGATATTCCGGTTATAAATATCAGCGTGCAGGGCTATGATGCTCACAAGCACACCGAGAGACTGGAATGCCATTACAGCTTTGCCATTGTACCCGATTTGCTACGGCAGGCAGTTCAGGAATTACTGCAGGCAACTGATTAAACCCCTCATACAGACCGTGTCATGATGAATAATAACCACATATTTGGGAAAAACCTCCCTGCTCCGGGGGAGGTTTTTCAATTATCTCTGCCCGAGTGAAGAGGATAATAGCCCCCATCAAGGGACAACGGTTATTAATTATCTTGCCCAATTATTTACTACGGTTACTTTCCTCTGGCCTGACCCCGGATATACTGGAGGGAATAAACTCCAGTCGGAAATTTTACAATGAGGGGAAAAACTTCCTCATTTCCCGAGGGAGGAAAATGATGAAGGGACGCCGGGGAAAAAATTGGAGCTCTTAATTCTTGGCGATTTAGTTAAATTCAATCAGTCTATCCGAGTTCGAGGTTGTTGGGAAAAATTTATTTCCCGAAAAAAAGGACTTCAGCTAATTAACAAGATCTTAAGGCTTTTCCGGATAGGGGCACCGAAAAACATTGTCAGGGAAGAAGATTTGCCGAATTTATAGTGTAAAATAAAAAAAGCAGTGGCAAAATGTACATTTTCATTTTAACTATTTCGTTGCCATGCGGGGTTTGACAATTCAAAAATTAATATATCGGTAGAATAAGAGTAATTTTCCCGGCAGGCTTTTTCCTGCCGGGTTTAATTTTTTAAGATTAAATATCAGGGAAAGGGGAAGGATAAATTTTGAAAATTAAGAAATTAATATTGGAAAAGGAAATTTTTCTATATTTTAGAGGGTTTATTTTTGGGATAGGGGAGAACCCTTTGATAACCCAGGGAGGAAATCCAGAGAATTTTAAAATTCCTGGAACCCAGCTCCAGGGAATGGGAGCAAAAATCCTTTAGGAAAAGAGGTAAAAAAATGTTTATGAAAGGCAAGTTGGAGAGGAAAAAAACAAGGATTAAGGTTTTAGTGGTTGGGTTTGCTTTTATGTTGTTATTTTTTTCTTCAGGATGCCGGGAATTTAATCCCCTGGACCTGGAAAATGCTCCCGAACTGGTGGAGGCCGTAGAGGCAAATCGGCTAATTGAGCCACTGGAAGAGAATGAAGCAGGGGAAATAATCAAAGAGGTTCTTTACACATACGAAAAATTTGAGGAAGTCGACCCGGATAAAATCAGTTTTTTCCGGGGGAATCCCCCGGCCAAAATTACTGAAGAAGAGGCCCTGGAAGAAGTGGACTTTCTTTTTAAAATGCTCAAATACGGTTATGCAGGATATGGTATGTTTGGAGGGGACGAAACTTTTGGGGCTAGCCGGGAAAGGATACAATCCGAGATCAGGGGAAAGGGGGAGATTTCTACTGAACAACACAGCCAAATAATTTCGGGAAATCTCTCATTTATAAATGATGGACATTTTCGTTTTGACAGAGAGTCCATTTTTACCAGGTACCAGCTCCATTATTCGGAAGAAATGGACTTTTTACGGGATGAGAAGGGGTATTACATAGCAAACAGGGAAGTCCCTCTGTACCTTGAGGCAATTAATGGGAAGAAACCCGAAGAGTACCTAAAACTATCTCTAAATGCAAATGGAGAGCTGGTTTATAGACTCGGGGTTCTCCATCCCGTTAGTGAGTTGCCTTATAGGGCAACACTTTCCTTTGCAGAAAACCAGGAAAATCAAAAAGTAGTATTCCTTTATCCCGTCGAGGATACTCCCTTTGATAGAACAGTTTATGATTATTATGAAACAAAAGGGATCCCGGTTATTGTAAATAGGATTGCCCCCTTATTGGAAGAAGAAGAGGTAGTCAACTTCATCGAAGAGGCCGGTGATTTAAAAGACGCGGAGGTAGCTATCCTGGATATTAGAGGACATATTGGGGGATCCGATTTTATCCCCCGGTCATGGGTTGAGAACTACACTTCCAGCAGGAGGGAACTAAAGACCGGGAGGTTATTTGTCGATCTCTGCACCCAGACTTCTATGGAATTTCGGGTTAGGTGGGACCAGGCGAATGGAAGGGACGGCAGCTGGGCAAGAAGCAGATTTGCCCCTACTCCAGGGGGTTGGTCGGAAATCCAATTTTCCTTGCCGGAGTTTAAGAAAAATGATAGATTTTTAATTGTCCTGGTGGATTCTAATAATGCTTCGGCTGGAGAAAGCTTTGTTAGGTTTCTTAAGCAGGTTGAAAACGTAATTATTATTGGTTCCAATACCCGGGGAGCAGGGGTTGTAGGTAATGTAGGGTCCTTTAGCTTACCCCACTCTAAAATTCCAGTCCAGATGGGGATTTCAGTTTTTCTTGATGTGAGCCTTTCTTTTACCGAAGGAGTTGGTTTAAAACCAGATATATGGATAAACCCCGGGGATGCTCTGGACCTCGCGGTTAAATTCACCGATAATTATTTACGGTAATTTTTTATGGTTGCTGCATTACAATGAGTTCTCGGGAAAATAAGGTGCATTGGAAGATGTGCGTGCTTATTCCACAGGAACTGGGAGTACCCATAAGAAGCATTTTTATGGAACGCCATGGCCATGGATTTTTTTGCTTTGTTTCCCCGGGCCCAGGTTGCGCCAAATAGTTTTGGACCCATTGTAGGAATTTAGTGAAGTTAGACGGGTAACTGGCATAATCGGGGTAGGGACTACCCTATGAGCCTGGCTATACCAGTAGGTTGCTACTATTGACCAGGAAGCTCCCGCTTCCAAACGAAGCGAAGGCGGGAGTAGTTCACGAACCGGTCCCTTATGTTACTGCTGCTTGTTGTCTGAAATCCTACCTTTTTTCTGATATTCCCCCTAAGAAGGCAGTGGCTAAAGCTCCAAAGAGAAGGGGAAACCAGAAGGTGATAATCCTGGTTATAAGGGCTATGCTCAGCCCATCCTGTATACTCAGCGCTCCCAGGGACAGGAAAAAAGCCATTCCTCCTTTAAAGGCGCCCAGGCCCCCGGGCAAAAGTGGGATCATGCCCAGGAGGTAAGCAGCAAAGGTAGCTAAAGCTATGAGCAGGAAACTGGCCTCCATATCAAGGGCAAGGGTTACGGCATATGTCTTGACCGGGTATAGAGCCCAGATTAAAAGAGAAATTATATATAGGGAAAATCTTCCCTTAAGATGGGTTTCCTGGAGAGTCTGCTGGAAAAAATCTCGAAATTTTCCTGCCCATCCTGATCCCTTCCTTTTCCCCATACTTTTTCGTTTTAAGAAGAAGATGGCCAGGGTCAATATTGCTCCCAGAACAACAATACCCTGATATAATTCAGGAGGCAGAGGGTAGAAGAAAGCTGCAGGAATTACAATCACGATGATTACCGAAAAAAAGGAGAGGAAAAAAAAGATTTTCTGCACCATGAGAACAGACAGGACAGCACTGTATTCTAAATTTGCCTTTTTCCGAAAAAGAAAGACCTTTGCTGCCTCTCCCCCAAGCTTGGCAACCGGGGTAACACTTTCCACAAAGTTCCCGGATAAGAAGATAAGCAGTGTAGGCATAAAAGGGATTGACGAACCCTTTTCTTTAAGTAACAGAAACCAGCAATATGAAGTCAGGGTCAGGGTTACAATTTGTAAGATCAAGAATGCAGGCAGCAGGCTCCAGGGAAAATCGTGGAAAGAGGTGGCTATCTCCTCCCTTCCAGTCCACACCACCAGGGTCAGGAGGACCAATATTCCCAGGAACCAGAACCAGGGGTTTTTTCGCCGCAATTGAGGGCCTCCTTTTAGAATTAGCTATTATTTCCTCTGCTGGTCTCCTATCCCCCCACCCTCCAGAAAGCACTTCCCGTTTATTACAGACAGATAAACTACTTCTCTTCTTAACAGGGGGGTGCAGGATCATAAGCAAGTACTGGCTCTTCTCCAGGTTTTTAACTGAACTCCGGAACGAATGCCTTAAAGCATCGGGCAAAATACACTGTTCTTTTATTATACCAGACGACCTGGTTCCAGGTCGCCTGGTATATTGATTTTTTTAAAGTAACAATGGTTGTTGTTAACCGGAGGGTACATAGAGAGTAGTGCGGAACCGGATATTTCTTGTCAGGAGAGAAGTATCAAAATCCACATCACTTGCAGAAACAGTGTGCCTGACCTCCAGTATATAGTTGTAGTCTCTATCGAGGCTTAGCTTCAAAACTCCGTTTTTATCAGCTACAATCCGCGGGTAGTCGGGATCATATACTCGCCCTCCCGGTTCTAAAGAAGTATGCAATCGTATTTCTGCTTCCGGGAGGGGCTCCCCCTCATAGAGAACCTGAACCTCTAATTCGCTGCCTGAAGCCAGCTTATCTACTGCAGACACCAGGGATATTTCCAGAGGGAAACCTACATTACTGTGGTCTGGCCGTTCTTCGGTAGTCCAGACTATGCTTTTACCAAAGTCCCTGATCTGAGTAGTCCTATGCTGATAGGGCTCTCTTTCCAGCATAAATACGTACTCGCCTTCCTGATCAAACAATTTTCTGGATAAATAGAATGTTTCATGCTGTTCCATTTCCAGCGGCATTACCTGCCCGTCCGGTAGCCTTACCTGCATTGAAAGATCGCACATATCTCTCTGATCAATTGGATCATCGGGATCGGAGAAAAAGGACTTAAAGGTTAGCTCTTCTCCCCGCCCCACATGTAAAGGGATCTCAGTGAAAACATTGTGGGCAAAAGCTGTCCCTGAGAAGATTAAAAAAGTTAGAGTACCAATAACCACAGTATTTAGCGCTTTTTTCTTTAACATGATAACCCTCCTAAATTTTGGTAAACCCGGATGTTCTACAACCGATTTCTTCTCTGCTTCCTTTGTTGCCCACCCCCTTGTCCAGAATTAACCAGCTAAATGCACCCAATTTCCTGACCTCAATATTTTTCCTATCAAGACCCCTGCTGGGCCAGATAAGGGGTTTTCCCTCAAGATTTTAACTATAGACAGGGTGCTCTGGATATAACGATTTGTGTTGATTATTTAAGGTTGTTCTGCTACAATATTATGAGAATGATTTTCACTCTCAATACAGTGTAAACTATAAGACCCATTACCGTCTTGCACTTTTTTTAGGTCATTTATAAAATTTTTTGGATTTTTTATTCCGGGAAGGGGGTATTATGGATAAGGCTGGCTGCGAACATAAGCTGGAGCAACTAACCGGCACCTTTTGTCAGTGTACAGGGCTAATTACCGCCTGTTTCACAACCAGTGGAGAATTAGTCTGTTTAAAAGGAAGCGGCGGGGAAGAATTACAATTTATTTTGACCGCAGGTAAAGAGATAGCACAAAAGTGGTACTGTGCTTCCTGCTGCCCTCTGATTTCTCTTCCTCCGTATGGAAAATTCATTGCTATTTCTGTATGCCGCTGTGGATTGGATAAGGGCTTCTTATTTACCGGGCCTTTCTGTGCCAGTTCGGAAATTTCCCCGAACAGGAGGTCATCAACAATTATTCCCTATTTAATTCAACTGTTTCGAAACATCCAGGAGGGGATCATGATAGAATGTAACATCCACTACGACAGCTCTGTTAGAGGGTGTTGCCTTCATGTGCAGCAGGCTCTGAATTATATTGATAATAACTATAATGAGCCCCTCACCCTGCAACATATAGCCGGGCACCTGGGATTGAACAGGTCCTATCTCAGCAGTCTGTTTTGTGCCCAGACAGGAACTACCTTCTGTCAGTGGTTGAATCACATCCGAATCAAGCAAAGCAAAAAGAAACTGAAATATTCCGACAAAACCATCGGGGAAATTGCCCTTGCCGTTGGCTATACCAGCCAGAGTTATTTCACCTCCCTGTTCAAAAAACAGGTAGGATTATCACCAGGTGCCTATCGTAAAGACTGGTTTTCCTGTGCAGAGGAGCCTCATTCCCCTGTCCCTTAATTTTTTGCCTGTTCACCACTAAGGAAGGCTCGGGCAGGATAAAAGCCGGGCAGAGAGAAATAATCAGAAATGGATTATTTTTGGGGCTCTATAAATTCTGGGGGTTGATAACCATTAATTCTGCCCGGGTTAAGAAACTGAATAATAAGCCTTTCCGGGAGGGAGAGTATATCCTCTACTGGATGCAGTCCGCCCAGCGAACTCATTATAATCAGGCCCTGGAATTGGCCATTGAACAGGCCAATGAAAAAAATCTGCCTCTGCTTGTCTTTTTCGGCCTGACCCCCAGCTTCCCGGAGGGTAATGCCCGTCATTATTTTTTCCTCCTGGAGGGGCTGTCCGTGGTAAAGGAAGAACTCCAGCAAAGGGGAATTGAGTTTATTGTCTGGTCAACCGAACCCCCGGCCGGAGTAAAAAAACTTGGGGAAAAAGCCCGGATAGTCATTACCGATCGGGGTTATCTGGGAGTAGAAAAAAGCTGGAGGAAAAAAGCAGCCCGGCTCCTGGACTGCCCTTTAATTCAGGTAGAGACCAATACTGTTGTTCCGGTAGAAGAAGTTTCCGGGAAAGAGGAGTATGCCGCCTTTACTCTCCGGAAAAAAATGAAACCCCTCCTTCCCCAATTCCTGGTTAAAGTTGAGAGGGCCTCCCTGAAAAAGAACAGTCTCAATTTTTTGGACTGGCCCTCCCTGGATTTAACCTCCCCCGCAAAAATTCTGGAGGAGCTGGCAGTATCCCCATACCCGGATAAGGTAAAGGGAATAAAAGGCGGTTCGGTAGAAGCCCTGAAATGTCTCCAGGATTTTGTGGATAATAAGCTGGATTATTATCAGGAGAAAGCTGGAGATCCGGCTTACGACTATCAGTCCGGCCTGAGCCCCTACCTCCACTTCGGACAGATTTCCCCCCTTTATATTGCTCTCCGGGTCCGGGAAAGGGAAAGCCCCGGGACAGAAGATTTCCTGGAACAGCTCCTGATCAGGCGGGAACTGGCTTTTAATTTCGTTCACAATAATTCCGCCTACAACGGCCCCCTGGACCGGGTCCTTCCCGGGTGGGCCTGGAAAACACTGCAGGATCATGCCCCGGATCCCCGGGAACACCTCTATTCCCTGGCGGAACTGGAGGAGGCTGCAACCCATGACCCCTATTGGAATGCAGCCCAGAAAGAAATGGTCCGAAGCGGAAAAATGCATGGATATATGCGAATGTACTGGGGCAAGAAAATTTTGGAATGGTCTCCCGCCCCCGGGGAAGCTTTCTCCCGGGCATTATATTTGAATAACAGGTACTTCCTTGATGGTCGGGATCCCAACTCTTTTGCAGGAGTAAGCTGGTGTTTTGGCAAGCATGACCGGGCCTGGACTGAAAG
>PWFS01000226.1 GCA_003554145.1 Halobacteroidaceae bacterium
CTTCAAATTTTCCTCCCCGGTTTCCTCAGATCAGAAATTTTTCTTTTTAATCCATAAAAAACCGCGGATCCTGAGGACCCGCGGTTTTTTGCCATCAACGCCTTATTGCCCTTCCTGAGCGGGATCGGGGCCGGGCCAGTAATTCTGAGAAGATAACCCCCTGAATTATGGCCCGCCGGGAAAATCCCAGTTTCATCCCCGGCCGGTGTATAACCTTACGGCTGACTAATATCTCCTGCTCCCACTCTTCTTCCATTTCCCGCTGCAGCTTTTCAATCTTCTGGCGGGCTTTTTCCTTGGTGTCGGCCAGTTCTTTTTTCCAGTCCTCATCCCAGGTGGTTTCCGAATCTATACTCCATTCTCTTTCCGGATCCATCTGGGCCTGGGAAGAAGCCGATTCCTGGATAAAGGGCTCCTCTTTATATACCCTTTGCTCAGTCAGGCTGCGTTCTTCTTCGGAATAAGGGTAGGAGGGTTCTTCTTGAGCCAGAACCAGTTCCTCTTCCCGGGCTGCTTCGGCTTTCTCCAGGGCCGTTTGTTGCCCTTCAGCTTCATACTCTTCTGCGTATTGAGCCTCCATCTGTTCCTGCCGCTGCTCATTGATTTTATCCCGAGCCGCTTTAAAGCCCCCACTCCCCAGACTGCGTAAAATACGAGGCAGAACAAAAAACACCAGAATAAATGCTAAAGGTCCAAAAATTTCTTCCAAGAAAAACCCCCCTTAGCTTTCTTCCTGCTCACCCTCTTCGGGGCGGGTGGCCTTGGAAATTCCGTCCCGCATGTCCGTATCAGCCTTGATATTCTGATAGTTCATATAGTCCATGACACCCAACCGGCCGGCCTTAAGAGCTTCAGCCATGGCTATGGGAACCTTGGCCTCAGCTTCAACCACCTTGGCCCGCATTTCTTCAACCCGGGCCCGCATTTCCTGCTCTTCGGCCACGGCCATAGCTCTTCTTTCTTCAGCTTTGGCCTGGGCAATTCTCTTATCAGCATCAGCCTGATCGGTCTGCAGTTTGGCCCCAATGTTCTTCCCAACATCAACATCGGCAATATCAATCGACAAAATCTCAAAAGCCGTTCCCGAATCAAGTCCTTTTTCCAGGACCGTCCTGGAAATAGAATCAGGGTTTTCCAGGACATTTTTATGGGTCTTGGCCGAACCAACCGTGGTAACAATACCCTCTCCTACGCGGGCCAGGACGGTTTCTTCCCCCGCACCTCCTACCAGTCGGTCTATGTTGGCCCTAACTGTAACCCGAGCCGTAGCCATTACCTGGATCCCATCCATGGCAACTGCAGTAACCACTGGAGTTTGAATTACCTTGGGGTTAACACTCATCTGCACAGCTCGCAGAACATCCCGTCCGGCCAGGTCAATAGCTGCCGCCCGCTCAAACTCCAGGGGTATCTGGGCCCGCTGTGCCGCAATTAGGGCATTAACAACTCGATCCACATTACCCCCGGCCAGAAAGTGGGCTTCCAATCGATCACTAACCAGGGGCAACCCGGCTTTGTGAGACTTAATCATCGGACCCACAATTTTCCCAGGAATAACCCGCCTTAATCTCATTCCAACCAGGTTAAAAATTCCAATCTTTACTCCTGCAGCCCAGGCCGAAATCCAGAGCCCGACAGGAATAAAATAAAAGAAAGCACTTAAAATAACAACTACCAGGACAATTAAAGCAATATAACCACCCATTTTCCAAACACCTCCTGATTATTCTTCTTTCCTGACAACAAGACGGTTGCCTTCAATTTTTACCACCTTAACCTGAGCTCCTTTTTCGATGTAACCACCTTCGCTGACCGCATCCACCCTTTCTCCATCAATTTCGACTATTCCCGCAGGCCGGCAGTAGGATCGAGCCACACCGGTTTTACCCAGGAAATGGCTGCGATCTGCGGGAGCAATGTAACCCATCTCTACCGTTTCCGAAGTCCCCAGGGCTATACGATTCCAGACCCCACTCCGGGGCAGAAACTTTAAAGACACCGCTATAATAAAAACTGAAGCCACCAGGGAGCCTGCAATTACCTGTAGGGCAATGGTGGTGTTGGGAAAAATCAAAAAGAGGCTGATTAAAATAGCCGCAACCCCTCCAACTCCAGTCACCCCAAAGCCGGGAACAACAAATACCTCCAGGAAAATTAAGACCAGGCCCGCCATAAAAAGAATGGCCACGCTCCAGTGGGAAGCACCGGTCAAAAGATGCCCGGTAAAAAATGCGGCCAGGGATAACATTCCCAGGGTTCCGGGAACACCCCATCCCACAGTAACCACTTCCAAAAAGATCCCCGCAAAACCAAGGGTTAACAGCAGCCCGCTCAACCAGGGACCGGCTACTACGCGGGCAAATTGTTCCACCAGTAGCGGTTCGACCCGGGTCACCCGGGCCCCCTCCAGATCTTTTTCCGCCAGTAGCTGGCTGATTGTAGAAAGCTCCCCGTCAGCAATATTGTTCCGGACGGCTTCCCCGGCGGAAAGGGTGAGGATCTCCCCCTCTCCAACTACATCTTCAATGCTCATCTTTTCATCGACCATGGCCATGGCCAGTTCTGGATCCCGGTTCCGGGCTTCAGCCGTGGCCCGAAATTCGGACCGCAGGGCTGATACGGTTTTCTCATCAGCAGGTTCCGGTTTCGCAGCTCCAATACTGGATCCCGGGGTCATGGCCAGATAATCCCCGGCCATAGCAATCAGGGCTCCGGCTGACCAGGCCCGGCCGCTGACATAGGTATAAACCGGAATTGAAGAACCAAAAATTGCATCCCGGATCCGGGTAGCGGCGTCAACAAAACCGCCAAAAGTATCAATATAAATAATTACAGCCCCGGCACCGGCTTCTTCCGCTTCCCTGATGCCCCTTTCAGTTATCGAGGCCAGGCCCATATCTATATCCCCGACAATATCAATACGATACACTTCTTCCGTGGCCTGCCCCTGCAGTATTCCACCCAACCCCAGAATTACCAGAAGAAAAAAAACAATAACCCTGAACCGCATATGATCACCTCTCTTTCTCCTTACCTATTAACTATTCATTTTACCCGGCTGATTTCCTGCCTGAAAGAAAAAAAAAGCCAATCCAGCAAAGGGATTGACTTTTCCAGCTATTTAATTAATCAGGAGGGGTGAGGTACTTTTGTAAAACCTCAATTTCTTTTTCCAGTCTACAGGCCTGGGTTTCATTTCCCAGCCGCAGGTATTCATCTCGAGCTTCCCGTCTCAGGGCTATTTCCTTTTTCAGAATTTCTACCACTTCTCCATTGGAAAGATCCTTGCGTTGAGAGATTTCTTCGCTTTTGATGGCAGCCCGGGTAGTCCGAATGGCAGACAGGGTTACCTGTGACCCTTCATTCATTGCCTGCTTCATGTCCTCCAGTAATTTTTCCTTTAAGGACGACATGGCTTCCCTCCCTTATCCTCGCCCACGCCGCCGAGAGGCTTCTTTTTTCTTGCGAATATCGCTCGGCTTCTCATAGTAACGTCTTTTCTTAGCCTCCTGGAAGACACCAGTTTTCCGGCATTTATTCTTAAAACGCCGCAGGGCCTTATCCAGAGATTCGTTCTTTTTTGGTCTGATCTCAGCCATGATTTCGTATCCCCCCTCCCAGCTACCGCATTGCTATTGATATTATATAACGGGGTTAAAACCGTGTCAAATTTATCCCGGGGGCCATTCCATGAAACGGCCGCCCAGAAGGTGGAAATGGAGGTGTCCCACGGTCTGTCCTCCTTTTTCCCCACAATTATTGACCACCCGGAAGCCCTCCGGGGCCAGACCTTCCTGCCAGGCAACTTTTTGAATTACCGCAAAAAGCCGTCCCAGCATTTCTTTATCCTTTACCTCCAACAGATCAGAAATATGATCCCTGGGAATTACAAGGTGATGAACCGGAGCCTGGGGATTGGCATCGGCAAAAACGATAAATTCCTCATCTTCATACACTTTCTTCGCCGGGATATCTCCCTGAACTATTTTGCAAAAAACACAATCGGACATCATTATTGGACCTCCTTTCCCCATATTCCATCCTGGAATATTTTTTCTCCCCGAACCCGGAGGAGCTGCCCCCGGTAGTGATGCTCTGGAAGGTAATACCTGACATAATTGGGAGACCAGCCCTGAACCGGAAGGGAATCTTCCACCAGAACCTCTGCTTCCCGGTTTAGAAATTGGGAGTTAAAATCCTGCATTAAATTCTCTCCCACCTCTCGCAGGATATGACTGCGCCTTTTTTTCTCTGGTCCGGAAATGGGGTGGGGCATTCGAGCAGCAGGTGTCCCCGGCCTGGAGGAAAAAGGAAAAACGTGAATTCGGCTGAACCCAATGCGGCGAACCACCTCCACTGTCCGGGAAAAATCTTCCCTGCTTTCCCCGGGAAAACCCACCATAACATCGGTAGTCAAACCGACTCCCGGAACCGCTTCCCGATAGTGTGCGGCCTTTTCCATAAATTCCTGGGCCGAGTACTGGCGGTTCATCAACCCCAGAACCCGATCACTGCCGCTCTGCAGGGGCAGATGCAGGTGAGGGCAAAGAGCATTTTCCTCGGCCATAAGTTCCAGTAATTCTGGGCTCACCTCGTTTATTTCCAGGGAACTGAGCCTTAAACGGGGTAGGGGAGTTTTCAGGATCTCCCGGACTACCCTCTCCAGGGAGGGCCTTTGCTCCCGCTCTTTACCATAATAGCCCAGGTGAATTCCGGTAAGCACTATTTCTTTAAACCCGGAGTGGAGCAATTCCTCCACCTCCTCCTGGATCTGGATCACTGGTTTACTCCAGATCCCCCCGCGGGCCCGGGGTACAATACAGTAAGAACAAAATGACTCGCAGCCCTCCTGTATTTTCAAAAAAGCCCTGGTTCGGCCCCGGAAAGGAACAATTTCCTCCCTATCGCCGGCCCGGGGCTTGATATCGCTGAATTCTTCTATTCGATCAATTAACTCCTGGGGTTCCAAGCGCCCGATAACGAGGTCTATTCCAGATATTTTTTCTGTCCGCAGGGGATAGGCCTGGGGATAGCAGCCATAAAGAACCAGAAAAGGCCTGTTCCGACCCGGCAGGTTTTTTCGCAGCCTCTGCCGTGACTGTCGGGCGGCTTCACCGGTAACTGTGCAGGAATTCACCAGGAAAACATCCGGGTTTTCTTTGTAATCAACTAACTTCCATCCCCTTTTTACAAACTCCTTTTTCAATTGTTCGCTATCGTATTGATTGGCCTTGCAGCCCAGGGTATAAATTGCTACAGTAGCCACCTTTTATTCCTCCATATCTCCGGCAATAAATAGCATTATTGCCCCCGAAATTATTCCCGCCGTATCGGAGCGCATAGTTCTGGGGCCCAGGGAAAAATCATAAAAACCCCACTCCTGGAGTTCCTGAACTTCCTGGGGGCTGAAACCTCCCTCGGGACCTGCAATCAGAAGAACACTTTTATGGGCCCCGCTTTCCATTCCTTTTAGTGAATTCTCGGAATTTTCCCAGGCCCATAAACTCAAGTCATAATGGGGGATCAGTTCCGGGATCCGGTCCCAGGAAAGGGGAGGATTTACCCGGGGCAAAATAGTTCTCCCGGCCTGCTGGGCTGCATTCTGAACAATATTCTGCCATCTCTGCAGTCGCTGGGATAGGCTTGATTCTTTAATCCTTTTGACCGTACGTCCCGTGTAAAGGGGGGTAAAGGAGGTCAGGCCAATTTCCGTTCCTTTTTCCAGGACCGTTTCAAATCTATCTTTTTTAGGCAGGGCCTGGAGCAGATGGATTTTCATTCGGGGCTCATTGTCGATTGGCAGCTGTTTTTCCAGGTGCACCCGAATCTCTTTTCCCTCGCTCTCCATTATTCGGGCCTGAAAGGCTCCACCCTTTCCATCCAATAAACATAAATGCTCTCCTCTTTCCAACCGCAAAACCCGGGCCAGATAATGATAATCCTCGCCGGTAATCGCCATGTCTTCCCCGGTCTTCAGGGGACAATTCAGGAAAAGGTTGATCAAAAAATCACCCCTTTCTCTGCAGGAAAAGACCGGCCCAATCACCTTCTACCCGGGTATCAATTATCTCCCAGGGGGTGTTTTGAAACCGGTCCCTAAAAACAGGGAACTGGCGAAAGAGTAGCCCGGATATTACCAGACCGCTTCCAGGTCGGGTAATCCTCTCCAGGTGGGGCAGCACCTCCAGGATTTCTGGAAGAAGGATATTGATTATAACTCCGGAAAAAGATCCCTTTACGCCCTGCAGAAGATTCCCGGTAACAATCTCTATTTCTTTTTCTCGATTGTTTAATTTTACATTTTCCCGGGCAAGGAGGACTGCTTCCGGATCATTGTCAATTCCCACTACTTTTTGGGCACCCATTCCTGCAGCAGCAAGGGCCAGAATACCGCTCCCCGTTCCCAGATCCAGAACCGGTGAGCAACCCTGCATCCAGTCCCGGACGAGACCCAGGGCCAGCCTGGTGCTGGGATGATCTCCGGTGCCGAAGGCCATTCCACCCTTTAATTTAATGGTCAGCCCCTCCAACCTTTCTACGTCCTTAAAATCCGGAGGCACCACCCACAGTCCAGCCAGGACCTGCCGTGGCTCCCGGGCTTCTTCTATTATTTTTTCCCAGGAACGGGAATTTATTTCCTGAACGTCAAAAACAATAGGGCCCGGCTCCAGACCAGAATTACTCAGTTGATAAAGCTTCTGCCGAATTGTTTCCCATTTTTTTTCCCATTGCCGGTTGGCCGGAAGGTAAAAAAGGCAGCCCATCCGGCTGCCCTTATCCAGGCAGTGCCAGCCCTCAATTCCCTGCTCTTCTAGCAGGGGATACAGGGCTTCACTGGCTTCATAATTAATTTCCACGTAAATCTCTTTAAATTTCAATTGATCACACTCCAAAAGCATCCCGAACTTTTTCCAGGAAACTTTTCTGCTCAGGATTTAACTCTTCCCCGCTGATCCGGGCAAATTCCTCCAGCAGATCTTTTTGTTTACGGTTCAGTTTTTCCGGGATTACCACCCGGGCTCTGACAAAAAGATCACCCCGACCGTAACCCTGCACATCCTGCAGACCTTTATTCTTTAATCTGAACCTGCGATCGGGTTGGGTTCCAGGGGGTATCTTCAGGGAAACTTTGCCCTCCAGAGTGGGAACTTTAATTTCATCTCCCAGGGCCGCCTGAACTACACTGATGGGAACTTCACAGTGTAGATTGCTGCCTTCTCTCTGGAATATGGGATGCTGCTCAACCTCTATTATGATATAAAGGTCGCCAGGAGGCCCATTATTGGGACCGGCTTCTCCCTCCCCGGCCATTCGCAGCTTATGCCCGGTATCAACCCCCGGGGGGATATTTACCTTCAAGGTGCGCTGGCGGCGAACCTGACCCTGGCCCTGGCAGGTTTTACAGGGATCGCTAACCACCTGCCCCTGCCCCCGACACCGGTCGCAGGGCCGGGTCTGGACAAAGCTACCAAAAGCAGTTTGATGGCGAAAGCTCACTTCCCCCTGCCCCCCACACTGGGAACAGGTTTCGGGATGAGATCCGGGTTGGGCTCCACTGCCCTGACAATCCGGGCAGTTTTCAATCCGGGGAATTTTTATTTCCTTTTCCCCTCCAAAGGCAGCCTCTTCAAATTTCAGAGTCATCCGATACTGTAAATCGGCTCCCCGACGGGGCCGACGGGAGGTTCTGCCCTCCCGGCCCCCGAAGAACATGTCAAAAATATCTTCAAAACCGCTGAAATCCTGGCTGAAATCACCGAAGTCCCCAAAATCGGTTCCTTCCATACCTGCATGCCCGTAACGATCATACTGGGCTCTTTTATGGGGATCGGATAGAACCTTATAGGCTTCAGTCATCTCTTTGAATTTATCAGCAGCCCCGGGATCATCAGGATTGCGGTCCGGATGGTATTTGCGGGCCAGCTTCCGATAGGCCTTTTTAATTTCATCCTGTTCCGCTTCCCGGCTAACCCCCAGGATTTCATAATAATCTTTTTTGGCCGCCAAAACGGTCACCACCTCATACTACTTTTGTCCTTTTTCTTCCTCATCCTCGTCATCAACTTCTTTAAAGTCCGCGTCATAAACATTATCCTGACCTGCAGAAGCTCCCCCTTCTTGACCGCTGGCCTCCTGCTGGGCCTTTTGTTCTTCTTCCTGCATCCGGGAATAAATCTGGGTGCTGGCCTCATGCAGAACCTCATTCAGAGCATCTTTTTTGGTCCGGATATCTTCAATATCATCGCCCTCCAGGGCTTCCTTTAATTCCTTTCGGGCTGCTTCCACTTTTTCCTTGAGCTGATCATCAATTTTATCCCCGGATTCTTTGAGGGTTTTTTCCACCTGAAAAACCAGGCCATCAGCTTCATTGCGGGTTTCCACTTCTTCCCGTTTCTTCTTATCCTCTTCCTCAAACTGCTGGGCTTCATTTACCA
>PWFS01000024.1 GCA_003554145.1 Halobacteroidaceae bacterium
GAGTCAATATCACCTGCTGTGGCTGTCCAGTTGTTAAAAGCATAACCTGGAGCTGAATCTGTTGCATTAATATCAACAACTGTCCCAACTACGTAACTGCCAGCACCGGTAAGTGTTGGACCGGATGCTGCTGGATTAGCATTTACTGTTAAGGTGTTTCCATTCTCGCCTTATTCTGCTTAACACAGTCTTATAGCGAGCCTTCACCACGCAAGCAGCTTTCACCGCACATGGCGATCCGTCAGCAGTTAAAAAAATTAAAGGGAAAAAATCATTCACCAGGAGTTGGGGAAAACTCCTTGATAGAAACAAACCGCCCTCCTTTCTATTGAATATTTTTCATAACTCTTCATTCTCAATAAAATTCTTTAATAAAACTAACTTTCCCTTTTTCAAATAGGCAAAAATTACTTAGGGTTTTGAACGATTTATATTGCGGCCTAACCTTGTGGTATTCGAAAGAAAATTTTCCTGTTACATGCAGAAATTTTCTCAAGATCATTATAATTAAACGGGCGTAATAATCTTTTTGAAATTTTCTTTCCCGCAAAAAAGCTTAATCCTTGATCAACTTCATAATTAAGCACAAAGTTTTCGCTGTTATCAATTGTTTAAAGCCTTGAGAATTTCCTTAACGGACAATCAAGGGAGTTATACATTTTTTTTATTTGGAGAGGTCAAATTCTTCTTTAATTCAACCAGGCCACTTCTTGCTGATCAATATGATCTAAATAAAAAGCTACTGTCCCTGCCTGGAATTATCGCTTAACAGTGTATTTCTGGATTTTCCTTTTTCCTGCAAAAATATAAGCCATGCTTGGTGAGTTTCATCTGACCGGTACTCAGATATCGATGAGAACCATCCCAAAGCATCCAGAAAACTCAGGGGTTAAATTATTCTTTTTTTTTGATGCTTCCCGGGCCTCTTCTTCATTCAACTTCAAGTTTCCAACATGAAAAACCTTGCCTGCCCTTTACCCTCTGTGTTCATTACAATAGCTTTTGAACAGAGCACCCTGGGTGATTTTCCTATGATTAAATCAGGCCTTCCCGCAAAGGGTCCTGGCCTTACAACCTCTCCTATCAGGCCCTTAAACTTTATGTACCTATACCATCTGTTAATTGCCTTCCTTTACCCTCGAGGTACGCAAAAAGACCCGGGTTAAACCCGGATCTTTTTAAAATTTTCTTTTCCCCGCCATTTTTAACCGGCCCGCAGTCCCCTGGTGCGGAAAACAAAGATCAATAAGAGGAGGGTAATCAGAAAACTACCCAGGAGAAAAAGAAGATGGGTAAAAATATTAATTTCCCCAACCTCGGGAAAACCGGTCAAACTCAGAACCATCTGGAAAAAATAACGGGTGGGCAGAGCCCGGGAAATGGTAGCAATTATGTTGTCCTGCCCCATGGAAATCAGGGGAAAAAGCAGCATCACCATGTAAACCGGGGTCACAATCGTACCCGCAACCGTCTGGTTGGGAGCAAGTATACCTACAACCATGCCCAAAAATATGCAGGCGCCCAAAAGCAAAAAGGCAGCAGGTATAATTAAGCCCAATTCCAGGCCACCAACTCCCGACAGTAGGTAAACCAGAACTCCCCCAACTGCCGTTGTAATCAAAACCATCAAGCCCTTCCCCATTATTATTTCCAGGGGGCGGGCCGGGGACAGGATCAGAACTTCCAGGGTATTTTTTTCTTTTTCTTCCGCCACATTAATGGCCGGACCATACACCCCGACCAGGGTAAACATGAACAAAAGGCCAAAACCAAGGGTAAAACCGGCAGGCATATCATCCAGAAAACCACGATACAGGAGAACAATAACCAGGGGAATGATATACATGATCAAAACCCCGAGATTGGACTTCAAATCCTGCATTTCTTTGAAAAAAATGGCGCCGGTCCTACTTAACATCCCCGTCATTTTTCTCCCTCCCCGTTACCTTAATAAAAATATCGGCCAGGCTGGGTTCAATGGAATGGATCGACAAAACCCGGCTCTGCTCCATCCATTCCCGTACCCTTTCGCCGCTTTCTTCTCCATTAAGATCCAGTTGATACAGTTTTTCGCCATCATCCTCTTCAACCATAACTTCCAGGCGTTTTTCTCCATATTGGAGTTTCAATTCCTGGGGACTGCCCCCCGCTACAATCTGTCCGTGATCCAGAAAGGCCACCCGACCGCAGAGCCGGTCAACCTCCTCCATGTTATGGGAAGTCAGGATTATGGTGATCCCATCCTGATTGAGCTTTTTTAAAAGACGGTGGAGATTGCTGGCTGAACCGGGATCCAATCCCCCGGTGGGTTCATCCAGAAAAAGGAGCCGGGGTTTATGCAAAAGGGTGCGGGCCAGGAGCAGGCGTTGTTTTAACCCCCGGGATAATTTGCCTGCCTTCATATTCTGATGTGACTCCAGCTCCACCTCCTTAATAATTTCCTGCACAGCCCGTCCTTCTACCCCGTGCAGTCGCTGAAAAAGCTTCAGGTTCTGTTTTACAGTAAGCCGCTCATAGTGGTTGGTTTGCTCGGGGAGAATTCCCATTTCCCGGCGCAAGTCATCCGGACGTTCCCAGGGGGACTGCCCCATCACCTCGGCCCCACCGGCAGTGGGCAGTAGCTGCCCGGTCAAAATCTTGAGGGTGGTGGTTTTACCCGCCCCATTGGGTCCCAGGAGGCCAAAAATCTCTCCTTCCTTTACCGAAAAATCAATTCCCTGCAGGGCTTTTTTGCTTCCATAATCCTTATACAGTCCCTGAACTCCAATCATTTTTTTCCTCCTTTTCAGATCCTGTCTCCTGTTGAGCTAAACTGGATCAAATTCCAAATAATCGGCGGGCATTGGCTGCAGTAGCATCAATAATTTCCTGCAGACCCTCCTCCCGAATTTCGGCCAGTTTTTCCGCTACATGCCCTACAAACAAGGGCTCATTGGTTTTACCCCGGTGGGGAACCGGAGCCATGTAGGGGCAGTCGGTTTCAATTAAAAGCCTATCCAGGGGTACCCGGGCAGCAATAGCCCGTAAATTATCCGCCCGGGGAAAAGTTATAACTCCACCAAAAGCCAGATAGAGACCCATCTCCAGGGTTTTATCCGCAGTTTTTTCCCCACCAGAAAAACAGTGCATTACTCCACCTGATTCCTGAACCCCTTCTTCCCGGAGTATGGTAATAGTCTCCCCTTCTGCAGAACGAGAATGAATAACCACGGGCATTTCCAGTTCTCGGGCCAGACGCAGTTGGGCCCGGAAAGCCCGCCTCTGATCATCCCGGGGGGAATTATCATAATGGAAATCGAGACCCATTTCTCCCAGGGCTACTACCCCCGGGGCTGCAGAAAGCTCCCTTATTTCCCGCAGCATATCTCCATCCATTTCCCGGGCATTATGAGGATGGATCCCCACCGTTCCCCGGAGGAAATCTGGAAAGCTGCGCAGGAGCCGTACCGTTTCCCGGGAAGATTTGATATTGCTGCCGATGTTAATTATCATTTCAACGCCACCCTGGCGGGCCCGTTCTATTATTTCCTTCCGGGCCTGATCATTTTCAGCAAAATCCAGGTGGGCATGAGTATCAATTAAACCCTTCCAGTGCATAAACCTTCCTCCTCCATTAGCTGATCGGGCTGCCGGGTTCAACTCCTGGAATTTCGACAATTTTCATCCTGCCCTTTTCTCCTGCAGCCAGGACCATACCCTCAGAACGAACCCCAAAAATTGTGGCCGGTTCCAGGTTGGCCAGGAAAGCAACATGGCGGCCGGTTAATTCCTCCGGCTTATATTCCTGGGCCAGGCCGGCAACTGCCTGCCTTTGCTCCCGGCCCAGGGACAGCTGCAGGCATAAGAGATTATCGCTGCCCTCCACCGGTTCTGCCTTTTCAATGCGGGCCACCAGCAAGTCCAGTTCCTTAAACCGGTCCATTTTAAGCAGCTTTTCCTCCTTTTCAGGTCTTTCCCGTACTCTATTCTCTTTTTCTACCTTTTTTACCTTTTCCTGCTTTACCTCTTTTATGCCCCAATCCTCATATTCTTCCAGGTCCAGGCGGGGGAAAAGGGGCTGTCCCTTTTTGACTTTAACTCCAGAGGTTAAGCCCTCCCAGCGATAGGCTTCCTGCCAGGGCAATTTGCTCAGATCTTTTTTCAGCCCCAGCTGCTTCCATATGGCATGGGGAGTATCGGGCATAAAGGGCCTGAGGCAGAGGGCAATTACCCGCAGAGCTCCGGCCAGATTGTAGAGGACGGTTCCCAGGCGGGGCCGTTGACTTTCCTCCCGGGCCAGGATCCACGGTTGAGTTTCATCAATATACTTGTTGCTGCGGCGGATAAATTTCCAGAGGGCTTCCAGGCTATTCTGGAAATAGAGGTGGTCCAGGTTGCTTTCAATTTCCTGCAAAGCATTCCGGGCTTCAGATTTGAGTTCTTTATCCGGTCCTTCCTCGCTCCCGGGTCGAGGAATTTTGCCCTTAAAGTATTTTTCAATCATGGTCACGGTTCGATGCAATAGATTACCCAGGTCATTGGCCAGATCATAATTTATGCGCCGGATCAGGGCGGGTAGAGAGTAGTTGCCGTCAGAACCAAAAACTACCTCCCGCAGCAGATAATAGCGGATGGCGTCAACCCCGAATTCTTCTCCCAGGACAAAGGGATCGACTACATTGCCCCGAGATTTCGACATTTTTTCCTGTTCCAGGATCAACCAGCCGTGCCCGAATACCTGGCGGGGCAATGGCAAATCCAGGGCCAGGAGCATAATGGGCCATATTATGGTATGAAAACGCATTATTTCTTTGCCCACCAGGTGCAGATCTGCCGGCCAGTACTTTTTAAATTTTTTCCCCTCGGGGAAATTGATTCCGGTTAAATAGTTGCTGAGAGCATCAATCCAGACATAAGCCACGTGATCTTCGGTGCCGGGTAGTGGAACCCCCCAGTTTATAGAAGTCCTGGAAATACAAAGATCATCCAGTCCCTGCCGGATAAAATTGACCATCTCGTTGCGGCGGGTATCAGGTTGGATAAAACCCGGATTATTCTCTATATATTCCAGGAGCCGATCAGAATAACTGGAGAGTCGGAAAAAATAGCTTTCTTCTTCCATCCATTCTACGGGCCGTTGACAGTCCGGGCAGGTTTTATCCTCCAGCTGTCGCTCCATCCAGAAGGTTTCACAGGGAACACAGTACCAACCGGAATATTTATCCCGGTAAATATCCCCTTTTTCCTCCAGGCGCCGGAATATTTCCTGCACCCCTTTTTTGTGCTCTTCTTCAGTGGTGCGAATAAATCGATCGTAGGAGATGTTGTAATAACGCCAGAGATCTTTAATCCAGAAAACAATCTCATCCACATAGGCCTGGGGTTTTTTACCCTCCTCCCGGGCCTTGCGTTCGATTTTCTGCCCGTGCTCATCGGTCCCGGTGAGAAAGAATACATCATAACCCTGCAAACGACGGTAGCGGGCAATGGTATCGGCAGCCACCGTGGTATAGGTATGACCGATATGGAGTTTTCCGCTGGGATAATAGATGGGCGTGGTTACATAATAGGTGCCTTTCATGTTAAAACCTCCTTCAAAAAAAATAAATCCCAACACCCGACAAGGGGCGAGGGACCGCGGTACCACCCTTATTCAACCGGACTCGAGGCCCGATTCTCTTCCAGGTTTGTTCAGAAACAAACCCTGACCTGTTAACGGAGGTCTTGCCGCTGTGACCTACTCCTTTTTCAATCACAGAGCTCCGGGGCCATCTTCAACTCCCTCCGGGACACCGCCTTGCACCTACCGCGGCTCTCTGTTGGACCTTTCAGGAGCTTACTCTTCCCTTCCTGGCTTTTAGCTTACTAATTAATATACTTGAAGACAGGAGTTTTGTCAAGATATCACACCCGCCAGGAAGTCTATTGACTTTTTGTGGAAAATAAAGTATAATTTGTATAAAAGCGGTGTCGAAATTTGCTAAATTAAGGAGGGAGATTGATGAAATCCACCGGTATCGTCCGTAAGGTTGACGAGTTGGGACGGGTTGTTATCCCCGTAGAACTGCGCCGGACCCTGCGCATAGCCCAAAAAGATGCTCTGGAAATCTATGTTGATGACGAAATGATTATCCTAAAAAAGTATGAACCGGCCTGTATTTTCTGCGGCAATGCTTCCAATACCATTGTTTTCAAAAACAAGAATATTTGCCCGGATTGCGTAGATATAATGAAGGATTCCTGAGGAGAGTTAACTCTCCTTATTTTTTTGGTGGACAAAATCATATATCCGGTTTCGGGGCCAGTTCAGGCTTTCCTGCAGGATTTCAACTACCTGGCGGTTGCTCAATCCCCTATCCTGAAGGCCCTGCACCAGTTGCTGGACCTGGACCGTACCCTCCGCGGTCTCTTTCTTTTTTTCGGCCTCGGGAGCACCTTCCAGCACCAGGGTGATTTCCCCCCGCACTTTATCCTGTCTCTTTAGATGGGATATGACATTTTCAATACTTTCTCCTATTGTTTCTTGATGAATCTTGGTTAATTCCCGGGCTAAAAAGACCTGCCTTTTTTCTCCGGTTATCTCCTGCAGGTCCTGCAGGGTTTGCAGCAAACGGTAAGGCGACTCAAAAAGAACTGTCGGGCAATTAAGGCTGGTGATAAATTGCAGTTCCTCTTTGCGTTTTTTCCCCTGCTTCTCTAAGAAACCCGCGAAATAAAACTGCTGCCCCCCCCAGCCGGAAAGGGCCAGGGCAGCAGTTACTGCACTGGGCCCGGGAATTATTTCGATTTCATAGCCCGCCCGCATAACCTCCTCGACCAGAATGCTCCCCGGATCAGAAATAGTGGGCATCCCTGCGCTGCTAATCAGGGCCACCCGGGCCCCTTTTTCCAGGCGGGTTTTGATCCAATCCGCCCTTTGCAGTTCATTGTGAGTATAACAGCTGAAGGGCTGCTTTTTTATATTATAATGCTGCAGCAGTTTTCTGCTCCAGCGGGTATCTTCGGCCCCAATATAGTCTGCTTCGCGCAGGACCCGCAGGGCCCGCAGGGTAATATCCTCCAGGTTCCCGATGGGTGTCCCACAGAGATATAGTCTGCCAGGTTCCATTTTTTTTCACCCCAGTAATTTTAGTTTCCGGGAACGGTCCATCTTCTTTATTTCCATTTCTCTTTTCTGCGCCGAGGCCCGATCGGCAAACTTTTCCTGATAGACCAGTTCCAGGGGACCCCGACCCCTGGTGTAGCGGGCTCCCTCACCTTCCCGGTGTTGTTCCAACCTCTTTTCCAGGTCTCGGGCAATCCCGGTATAGAGGGTTTCATCACCACAGCGCAGGATATAAACCGTCCAGGTCATAACAGGTCCTCCCCCCGATAAATAGCGGCCATTGCCGGGGAATATTCTTCCCCCTCGTAGATTATCAGGGGGGAGTGGCAGGTCAGGCCAGGCCGGGCTCCTCGCCGGCAGCCCAGGAGAACCATGCTGATTTCCTGCCCCCGCCGGGACTGTACGGGCTGCAAAATTCGGGGTTCCAGGCCCGCCTCCCGGCATTTTAGCATCAGATCTACCAGACGTTCGGGCCGATAGGCAATAAAAAAATCGCCTCCTGCCCGCAAAAGATGGGCCGCGGCCCGGGTAAAATCATCCAGGGTGCAGGCCAGTTCATGGCGGGCCAGGGCCAGGCTCTGATTGGAACTGATCCGTCCCTCCCCCGGCCGAAAAAAAGGAGGATTGGCAGTAACTACCGCAAAACCATCCGCAGCAACCTCCTGGGGAATCCGGCGGATATCCTGCTGAAAAAAATGGACCCGATCCTGCAGGCCATTCAATTCCGCACTGCGTCGGGCCATGTTCACCAGGTCTTCCTGCAGCTCATAACCGGTTACCTCTCTAACCTTGCGGTAGGCCAGAAGCAGGGGAATAACCCCATCCCCACTACCCAGGTCTGCGGCCTTACCCTCAGGCTTTCTCCGAACCATTGCTGCCAGGAGCAGCGCTTCCAGGCCAAAACGGTACTGGCCCGGTCGCTGAATTATCCGCAAATCTTGCCCGATCAGGGGCTGGATTTCCTCAGTCAATTTTCTTCCTCCCGACCCGCTTTTTCCAGGAATTCCCGGCAGAACAGGCAGTCTCCCTCACGGCGGGCCCCAAAATTCAGGGGGCAGACATGATAATTCTCCCGGTGCAGTTTTTCCAGATTGCTCAATCCCCACTGCCGGCCGGGTTCTTTTTCCTCTCCCTGAATTAAATTCTTCAACTCTTCATTTTCACTTTTCAATTCCTGATTTTCCAGGTAAAGGTCTCTGGCCATTTCCTTCAGGCGGTTCCATTTCTTTTCCCAGC
>PWFS01000236.1 GCA_003554145.1 Halobacteroidaceae bacterium
CCTATATTATATTTTCGGCAAGTCCCCCCGGTCCCCTTTTTGCCTTACAAAAAACTACCCGACAAGAAAAAAGGTCGGGTAGGGATAAACAAAATTATATGACTATTTCTCTGGAACTACTTCCCCTTTCGCTTTCCTTCAAGGCGGGATAATTCCTGTTGATTTAGTTAAAGCCCTCCCATTTTTAAAAGTTCAGCCGGGACGGGTTGAGGTCCACCACCCTAAGCAATGGCCTGTCCCCCACCTTCAATAAGCGGCTTTGCCCCAACCTTAAGGAAACCCTGAAACATATTTACCTATCCTTCATTTCCTGCTCCTCTACTGGTTCAGATTTTTGGGGAGAATAGGGTCAAAAAATCCCAGCATAGAGTTGCCTCTAAAGAATCCTTCCCAGCGGATTTTTTCTCCAACTCAATCCGGAAAGGACTCCTGACAGCAATTACGGCCCTTAAAATTGGCAGCAACCCATCCCTTGATGGCCTGACATTTCATGTTTTGCCAGTTTCCAAAAGAAGTGTGGAGTCGAACATAATTATCCCACTGCTCCGAGCCAACTTTCCTTTCCGATGACAGCTCCCCTAACCGGGAATAACCCCACAGAAAATGATCAATACTGGAAAAGCGGGTATAGGTCTTCATAAAATCTTCCGAAAAAAAATCTTCCAGGTGAAATTCCTGGCCGAGAGCAGAAAGGTTTAACAGGGACAAAACCCGGAGAATATTATCTTTGCCTCCTTTTCCAACCATTTGAGCCCGCAAACAAAATCCCCTCCTCATACAGTATTGCCATTTATTTCTATAAATAATAATTTTTCCCTTTATCTGTTTTAAGGAGAAAAGATTTATTTTAGGGGAATTTTGCGGTTATTCCTTTTTAGTCCAGGATTACACCTACCGGGCAATGATCTGAACCCATAACTTCCGGTAATATAAAGGCTTCCTGGAGGTTTTGCTCCAGATTATCACTGATAATAACATAATCAATTCTCCAGCCCACATTCCTCTCCCGGGCTCGAGTTTTAAGATCCCACCAGGAATAATTACCCCCTTCCTTATTGAAAACTCGAAAAGTATCGATAAAACCAGCTTCCAGTAGACGATCAATCCATTCCCTTTCCTGGGGCAGAAAACCCGAAGTGTTTTCATTTTCCCTGGGCCGGGCCAGGTCTATCTCCCGGTGGGCAGTATTAACATCGCCACAAATTATTATCTTTTCCCCCTGCTGATAATATTCCCTGACCTTCTGCAAAAATGATTCATAAAAATCCATTTTGTACTGCAGCCGGGCCCGGGAAGCTTTTCCATTGGGAAAGTAAATATTAAAAAGGATAAAGTCCGGATAGCGGGCAAAAAGAACCCGCCCTTCATCATCAAAACGTTCATCTCCAAAGCTGAATTCTACCTGAACAGGTTTTTCCCGGGAGTAAAGGGCTACCCCACTGTAACCCTTGCGTTGAGCCTGGGAAAAATAGGAGTGATAACCGGGGATATTTTTTACCCGATCACTTAACTGCTCCTCCCAGGCCCGGGTTTCCTGTAAACAGATGAGATCGGCCTCATTATTATAAAACCAGTCCAGATGTCCTTTTTTTTCAATTGCCCGCAGGCCGTTTACATTCCATGATATCAGTTGCATTGCCCAACTCCTTTCGCAATTCTTTCTTTTTTCCCCTTCAACTGGGCTGCTTCCTTAATTCCGGAGCAAGCCCTGAAAACCTGGCCAGGATTTTTCTTTTACAAAAATTCAAAATCCACAGGATCACCACTGAACTCTGATACAATAGGGTAAAGAACCTGGACAGGTAACAGCTTTTCAGAATTTTGGATGCTTTTATCCCTGTGGGGAAAACCCTTTAAACCATAATCTAACTTTGATACCTTCCCTGTATTTGTTCTGGGAAAACCTGGATTCCCCTTCCCTGATGTTTCTACTAAAATTCTATTTCTGAGTTCTCCTCTATAATTCGGGCAGCTGCGGATAAACTATCAGCCTGATATTTAACCTCCTCCCTGCTTTTTTTATGAACAAGAATTGCTGGAATCCCTGATTGATTGGCCCCTTTTATGTCCGCTTTTATATTATCCCCAACCATCCATGCTTGGGAGGGATGATTTGCTTTCAAAAGTGCTATTCGAAAAATTTCCGGGTGGGGCTTTTCAAAGCCTGCCTCAGCAGAAGAAATGCAACCGGTAAGATAGCTTTCCAATCCCAGCCCCCTTATAATCTGATGCAACTCTGGAACATGATTGGAAAGAATAACATGTTTCCAGTTTTGTTTTTCCAGTCGCCTTAAAGTTTTAATGGTATCATCATAAAGTCTAAAACTCTGGGGCTCAACATAAGAAATGCGAGCAAGCCCAGCTAATTTTTCCGCTTTATCCTGACTGATCCCCAGCCCCGTATAAGCCTCAATGAATATTTCTTTTATCGCCGCCCACCATTTTTCTGCAGTAGATAAATGCAAATGACTCTTTTCCGGATTATGCCAGGGAAATCCCCTGCTTAAATATGGTTTAAAATCATCTCTTCTAAAACTATGCTCTATTCCTTCTTTCTCCAGCGCCTCCAGAAGAGCTCCACTCCAACCTCCTTCTCGATAAGCTAGAGTTCCATCAAAGTCCCAAAAAATGGTATTATTCTCACCCAATTTTTATCCCCCCAGGAAGATTGCACAAATATTCCACAGTTTTTTATTTGACTCTTCCTCCAACTCTGTTCTTTTTCTCTATTGCCGAAAATAATGAATTTTTTCCATTTTCTCTCTCCCGAGAAAATTCCCTTCGGGTCGCTCTCCATCCTAAATGTCCCGGATCACAGATTTAAGGAGAAAAATTACTGACCAGTCTTTTTACTTCTCCCAGATTTTTTACCCGATGTTTTAATCCCGGATAATAATCATTTTGATCTAACAGGACAGAATGTAATCCCTGCTGCCGGGGCCCCCAATAATCACAGTCATAATTATCACCCACAAAAACCACTTCTTCAGGTGAGACCCCTGCCTGTTGCAGTGCCTTTTGATAAATCAAGGGATGAGGCTTACTCCACCCCACCCCGATTGAAGTTATAATAAAATCGAAATATTTATCCAGATCAAAATAACGGAGAAGTTCCTCCACTCCACCGGAAATTTTGAAGTTAGAAACCACACCCAGGTTAAAATTTTGCCCCAGTTGCTGCAGGATAGCTGGCAAATGCCTATCAATATAGCAGTTGGCTCGGTAGTTCTCCCAGTAATTTTGGAAAAGGGTCCGGATAATCCCTTTCTTTTCTGACTCCCCGATCCCGGGAACCCGGTCTACCATCCAGGCCAATCTTTCCCGCAGTTCATATTCCTGCAGAGGTTGATATTTTTCCTTTAACTCAGCCATAGCCTTTTCAAATTCCCGGGCAAATTCCCCGGAACCCTTCCAGTACTTCTCCTGCCCGGAACCGACATAAGCCCATTCTGAGTACTTTTTTGCATCCGGAATAATTTTAACCTCAATTACTGTTTCCATGCAGTCAAAAAAAATCCATTTGATATTAGCCAATCCTCTTTACCTCCCGCTACCATATGTTAGCCCTCTCACTTCAAAGTTATATCATCCTTTATATTGTCCAGGGTAGCCGGCCCGATCCCCTGAACATTTTCTAATTCCTGAATGTTATTAAAGGGGCCGTGCTTTTCCCGGTATTCAATAATCCTTTCAGCCAGGACCGGGCCAATTCCATGAAGTTTTTGTAATTCATCCTCAGTCGCAGTATTAATATTAATCTTAGCAATCTCTGCGGGTTGTTTTTCTTCTACTTCTTGTTCGGTTTCAACCCAGTAATCAGAACCATCACTCCCTATCACCACAGTTCCCGCCTGATCATTACGATAGACCTCAATTTCATGCTTTTCCAGCAATTGTAAAACCTCAGCCCGGGGATGACCGAAACGATTATCCTCTCCAACCTGAATTACTGCTACTTCGGGGCCCACCTCCTCCAGGAAAAAAGGATTGGTTGAAGTTCGACTTCCATGATGCCCCACCTTGAGAATAGTAGCAGAGACCGGGAGGCCTGATTCAATAATTTCCCTCTCGGCCCTTTTTTCAGCATCTCCGGTGAAAAGGAACGATATTTCCCCGAATTCCAGGCGCAAAACAATCGAAGCATCATTCAGGCTATAATCCTCAATATTAGGGCCCGGATGCAAAACCTTAAACTCCAGATTGGCCACGGTCAGAACCTCCCCCCTGCGGGGGGTGGCATAGGGAATACCCTTGCGGTCAATTAACAGAAGATATTCTTCAAAGGTCCGGGTAGTATGGATCCTGCCACTGTCATAAATTTTCTCTACCGGGAAATTATTAATTACCGCTGGCAGGCCCCCGATATGATCGGCATGGGGATGAGTGGAAACAATTGCCTCCAGTTTTTCTACCCCCTGAGCCTCGAGATAGGAAATCAGTCTTTCTCCAACCCAATCCCAACGATCTCCACCATCAATGAGAACATTGCCCTCCGGGCCCTGAATTAAAATTGCATCCCCCTGCCCTACATCAATAAAGTGCACCAGTATTTCCTCTGCAGCCAGAGAACCCGAAAAAAGAAAAGTTAGGATTAAAAGAAATAGAAGTATAACTCCCCAACGCCTCATACCAATCTCCCCCTCCTTTAATCCTGAAATTTTGTCATTCACTTTGGCCCAACCCAATTTTTCAGTTATCGATTAAATTCTACTTTTTTCCCTTTTTTCCCCTTCACTTCCAAAAAATTTCCCAGAAAGGGACTGGGAAAAAACCAAAAATAACAATCCCTGTCGGATTGGACTGCCCTGTTTAAAGGGAAAAAGTTCCCTCGCGAGATATGTAACGTTCAAACCAAAACCCTTTACTTTTTTGTACTGTAAGTGTAAAATAATTGCGAGGTGTTTAAATTGATTTTTCGCAAGGCTTCGCCACCTGAAACAGAAGAATAATAAATCTCGCGAAGATGTTGCCAATGCTTTTTGGTTTCCTACCACTCAATTGCAAAATATGAAACCGGAAAAAGATTACCTGAAATTAAGAAGCTTAAAAAATAAGCTAATTCTTTTGGTCTCAGTGTGGATTATATCCTTGTTGGGGTCCATTTAATAACAACAGCAACCCCAACATGACCAGAAAAACTATCCTCAAGATCACAAACGCAGTTAGGGATTATTCGGAGCTCCTTGAGTTATGAACCCAATTATCCAAAAGGGATGATCTCCAGCTCCTTTTTAAACAAACCAAGGAGCTTCCCCCATCATCAATAAAAAAAAAATATCTGTATAAAAAACCAATCGAAGATGAAGAACACAAACGGTAAAATAGTTAAGGCACCCTACCCAGTTTTACCACTAAAAATTAAGGAGGGGCCTTTTTGATTTTCCGGTTAAAAAATATTGATGCCCACGAAAAAACTACTGTAACACCCACAGAATTTTGGGGTTTTACATATCGGACAACTATTTATAACTATGGTTGTCATTATAAGCGAAAGCTGATCCCCAAAAGCTGCGCTTGATGTTTTGGCCCACGAATTATCCCATGTAAAGGAACACTGCGAAGGGCTTACGGCCATAAATGTTGATGGGGAATGTACGTTTAAAAAGCTTTATCTCCGGTGGAGGGATAGGAATATTTTTAATTTAATTTTAAAATAGTGGGAAGTGATAGAAGCACCGTAAGCCTTTTTTGTATGGATTTAATGGTATTTACAATGGTCCTATTGAATTAATCCGGCAGCAAGGGGTGGCTTAGGAATAATTATAGAGGAAGCATTAACTCTTGAAGATATAAAACCGGAATAAACTACATTTTAAGGAGGGCGAATAATGCCTTATATTTTTTGCGAACCGATATGTTTTAAACGAAGAGAGATCTCTTATGTCTTCTAAAAAAGAACCCCAATATGTAGGTATGGGCTTAAGTTTAGGAGCAGGACTAGGGATTGTGTTTAGCCTTTTAGCAGACTGGAATCTTGGCTTAGGGATTGCTCTCGGTGCATCTTTGGGTTTAACCGTTGGAGCGATACTTGATACCAGGAAATGAAACCAGGGATTTATGGCAAGGTTGTATTTTTAAAAAGGATGAGGTTTTCCTGGCACGGAGGCCTTGGGTATTAAAGCTTGATCGGAGGGCGGATTATGCTAAGCTTTCCATAATCCTCCCTGAGGCACGCCTTGATTACATGGTTCCCACTTGTCACCTTCCATAATCCCAGCTTTCAGGAACCTTACCATCATTCTCTTTATCCTCCGGTCTTCCTTCCTCGAGTTTGGCACCACCAGTGGCAAACTCGAGTTAGCAAGCTCCCGGTTAAAGCAAACCAATTTTGACAAATGGAAAAATACAAATTTTTTTTCCAAGGGTGCTAAATCCAATTTACATCCCTAATGCCCGGAACATTATTTTAGTCGGCTCTACCGGGGCAGGAAAATCATATATTGCTCCGGCGTTGGACCAAGCTACCTGCAGACGATAACTCTCCACCAGGTATGCCCATTTACCAGACCTTCTGGATGAGCTTTAAATGGCCAGGACAAAAAGCTTATAGGCTTTTCGCCGTCTGCGTAAACAGCTCGTATCCGTTAAGCTTCTAATAATTGATGAATGGCTGATGTTCCCCATTAATGGATGAAGAAACACAACTTCTCCTCTGGATTATTGATCAACGTCACAACAGTCAGGCAACGATCATTAACTCACAGTACGAACCAGCAGAATGGATTGCTCAAATACCAATTCCAGTTGCAGCAGAAGCTATTACAGACTGACTGTCCGCTCAAGCATACAGGATTATCATTAAGGCAACAAATCAATGCGACCACAAGAATAGCCATTTTCGGGGGTGGCTCTCACTCAGCACACTGATGGTCTCAAAAGTCCGCGCCGGTGGCTTTAGGACTCGGCGGAGGTTGCTCTATAAAAACGCGTTTTGCAAAAGAGTAGGCCACTCCTCAATTTCCACCCTTTTGGATATTTACGCTCACACTTTCCCAGGGTCTCAAAAAGGAATCGTAGTTATAGTTTCAGAGGAAATTAAAAAAAATGGCGGTAAAATGTCGGTAAAAACTCCAAAAATAGATAACCGGGAATAAAAAAAGCCCCTGGCCGAAAAGCCGGGGGCTCTTTATTTGCAACACTTGGCGGGAGCATGTGGGAATCGAACCCACCGCCGATCAACTGACCGGCCATTGGATTTGAAGTCCAAGGGAGACACCAGTCCTCCAACTGCTCCCAGAAATAGATTATTACTTTTTTCAGCTGCTGTCAACCTCTATTGATATTTTTTCCAGGTCAGCAACAGCCTTTTTTAATTTTTCTTCCAGATCCAGCCCCTTTTCTATCTCTTCAATATCCTTAAGCCGGGGTCGGGTTACCGGATGACTGGGAACAAAAACCTGGCAGCAATCTTCATGGGGCTGAATTGATATATCATAGGTTCCAATATCCTGGGCCATTTTTATAATGTCCTGTTTGTCCAGTCCGATAAGGGGCTTCAGGACAGGACTGTTGGCCAGAACTCCTGTTGAATGGAGGCTCTCGATGGTCTGACTGGCCACCTGACCCAGGCTCTCCCCGGTTATTAAACACTTCCCTCTTTCCCGTGCGGCCACCATATTACCCAGCCTGATCATCATGCGGCGCATTAAAATTGTCAAAAAATCACCGGGGACCTTTTGGATTAATTCTTCCTGGATGGGAGTAAAATTTATATTATACAGGGGATATTTTAGGCCCCAGCCCTGGAGAACTCCAACCAGGTCCTTTACCTTTTCCAGGCTGCGTTCGTTAGTATATGGGGGGCTGGAAAAGTGGAGGGGAATAACATCTATACCTCGCTTGAGCATCATCCAACCAGCTACAGGGCTATCAATACCACCAGAAACAAGAAGTATTCCGCGGCCCCCGGTTCCCACGGGCAATCCACCCGGACCCGGGTAATCGTTCAAATAGATAAAAGCTTTTTTGCGAATTTCTACCTGAACCTTTAACTGGGGTTGATGAACATCAACCTGGAGCTGGGGGAATTTCTGGAGCAGGTGGGCCCCCAGGTTTCGGCTAATTTCCATGGAGTTTAAATAAAAGGACTTATTGGCCCTTTTGGTTTCCACTTTGAACGTGGTCTTCTCCGGCAGATCTTTTTTCCCTACCATTTCTTCTGCAGCCCCACTTATTTCCTCCCAGTCCAATTCAACTTCCCGGGCCGGGGCCACTCCCACCAGGCCGAAAACCTGCTGGAGTCGGGCAATAGCTCTGTCGGGAGATTGAGCAGGATGAAAAAACAGGCGTCCGTGGGCCTGGGTTAGGTTACCCTCCCCCTGTAGAATCCGGTTAATATTTTGCCTGAGCTTCTTGATAAAAAAAGAGCGGTTGTGACCCTTTAAACCCAGCTCACCGTAGCGCAACAAAATTAAATCAGACATTCCGCATCACCTTTTTCATTTGATTAACAACCTGGATCACTTTGTCGGCAGCCACCGCAGCCTGGGAAGAGGAAATATCATCCAGAAAGCTGAACCGAATGGCACTGGAAGCAACTTCTTTTTCCAGACCCAGGGCCTGTAAAACATAGCTGATCTGGTGCCGGTGGCTGGAGCAGGCAGAACCAGATGAGGCATATATTCCTTCTCGGGACAGAGCCTGAACCAGCACCTGGGCGGGCAGCCCGGGAAAGGAAAGATTTAAAATATGGGGCACACTTTTTTCGGGGGAGGGACCAATCAGTTCTACTCCAGTAATTCCTTCCCTGATCTGCTGGAAAAATTCCTGTTTAATCCTGGTCATGGCCCGGATCTTTTTTTCTTCCGGGAGGAGTGTTGCGGCAACACCCATCCCCACAATTCCCGGAGTGTTTTCTGTTCCAGATCTCAGACCTTCTTCCTGCTCTCCACCCCAAAGCAGGGGTTTAATCAATTCCGGACGGCAAACGACAAGGGCACCTGCCCCCTTGGGACCTCCCGTTTTGTGGGCACTTATGGTCAGAGCATCAACACCCATCCGATCCCAATCCAGCTGGAGTTTACCCCAGGCCTGAACCGCATCAGTGTGAATTAGAATGCGGGGAGCCTTTTTCCGGGCAACTCTGACAATTTCCTCCAGGTCCTGCACCGTCCCAATCTCATTATTAACCAGGGCCAGGCTGAGAAAACAGCTGGCGGGATGGAGAATCTGTTCCAGGTGTTGAATATCTATATTTCCCTCCCGGTCTACCCTGCAGTAATCAACAACACAATCCTGCCGGGCGAGGAACCGGAAAGTTTCCTGCACCGAGGGGTGCTCAATGGGAGTTGAAATACAATGCCCTCCCGGGCGAATAAGGCTCCTTATGGCCAGGTTATTGGCCTCAGTTCCCCCCGAGGTAAAAATTACCTGCCCTGGCCCAGCTCCAATACTCTCAGCTACCCTTCGCCGGGCCTTTTTAATCTCCTTTTCAGCATTAACCCCGGGGGCATGCAGGGAGGAAGGATTGCCAAAGTCCTGCCCCAGCATCTTTCGCACTGCTTCAATAACCTCGGGTCGGGCTGGAGTGGTAGCAGCAGCATCCATATAGATACCTTCCATGGTTAAAGGCCCCCTTAACAAAAAAGGCCCGGAAAAGGGCCCTGATTAAAAAATTTGGTACCCTTGGCAGGAATCGAACCTGCGCACCTGGATCCGGAGTCCAGTGCTCTATCCACTGAGCTACAAGGGCACCTTGCTCTTTTAATAGTTTGGCATAATTCAGGGAAAATGTCAAGGGAGAGGTAATCCCGGGGTTTTAAAACTCCATGGCCTCAACAAATTTCTCCTGAAATTCGGTTTTAACCGATAGTTCAAAATACCTGGTCAAATCCTTTAACTCCCGGGTTTGAGCCTCCAACCCTTTATTCAACAAAGCCATTCGTGCCCCGGTCCCGGCAGCATTACCAATTCGCTGTATCTTCCCCTCCAGTTCGGGAGGGATCATCTTGATCCGGGCCGCACTGGTTGGATTCAAATAATTCCCGAAACCCCCGGCCAGAAATACAATCCCAATATCATCGCAATTCAATTCCACTTCTTTCAACAGGAGGTTGATACCGGCAGCAACAGCTCCCTTGGCCAGCTGCACCTCCCGAATATCCTTCTGAGAAACAACAATTTCCCTACCGTTATCGCTTTTTTCGGCCTCAACAACCCGAAAGGCAGTGATACCATTGGCTTCAGTCATGAAACTTTTCTGCCAGTCAGTCATTTCTTCCAGTGAACAAAACGTGCCGGTTGTTTTAATAAAATTCAACCGGTTCAGTTCCGCCACGATATCCAGGAGCCCTGAACCGCAAATTCCCCGGGCAGGTTTGTCCCCAATGGTTTTAATCTGGGGGGCTTCCCCCTGCTTCAGGCTGAATTCAGAGACCGCTCCACTGGTTCCAGCCATTCCCGAGGTGATGCTGGCTCCTTCAAAGGCAGGACCGGCCGCAGTAGAACAGGCCACGATCCCCTCTTTATTCCCCAGGACTATTTCTCCATTGGTTCCAATATCAATCAACATGTTGCTGGCTCCGCTAAAGGAGTTAAAATCCACAGCCAGCATATCCCCAATTAAATCTGCTCCGATATAACCGGAAATTGAGGGTAAAAGCTGGACCAGCCCGCAGTTATTAATTTTAATTCCCAGTTCCCCGGGCTGAAAATTTAAGGGATCGGTGAAAAGAGGAATATAGGGGATGCGGGCAATAGAATCAGCATTAACTCCCAGTAAAGTATGCAGCATTATGGTATTGCCCACAATCACCGCCTGAACAATACTATCCGTTTTGAGTTCCTGCCGGGAGCAGAGTTCCTCAATCCCCTCGTTGATCCCCTGCAGCAGTACCTCCTGCAGTTCGGTTACCCCATCTTTATTCTGAATGGTGTGATTAACCCGGGAAATAACATCGGCTCCGTAGCGCCTCTGAGGATTATACACCGTCTGCACATCCACTTCTTCTCCAGTCCCTAAATCCATAAGATAAATGGCAATTACAGTGGTCCCGATATCAATGGCCAGACCAAAAAGAGACCGGGTGGTATCCCCGGCTTCAATTCCAGTTATTTTCCCCTCCCGGGATAATATGGTAAAAGGTTCTTTTTTATTAATCATATCCAGTTCCCGCAGGGCATCCAGGGTAATATCACTGGTTCCCAGTTCATCGTGTATTCGCTGCACAAAATCCCTGGGATCTTCCAGGACGGGCTTTTCCAGGTGAACCCGGCCTTTTTTAAACCCTGGTTGCAGTTCCGTGGTAGTTGAAATTCCCGTGCTGAGCCCGGTAATTTCACTGCCCTCCTCCAGTATTACCTCCAGATCATCATCCAGTTCAACCTGACAGGCCAATCGGAAACCTTCGGCCAGTTCCTCCTCTTGAAAAATACTTTTTTCCGAAGGAGACGGGGCGGGGGGATTATCTTTTATCCTGACCCGACACTTGCCGCAAACACCGCGACCACCGCAAAAGGGATTAACATCAAAACCGGCGTCAACCAGAACCTCCAATAAATTGCTGCCGGGTTGCCCTTCTATTTCATGTTTCTGGCTTCTGGTATATACTGTTAGCTTTTTCTTCAGTTTTGACCCCTCCCCCCATTGACCGATTAATGACTGCGGCTGAATTCACTTTCTAAAACCCGGAAAGCCCGATAATTATAGAGGATCCGGACCAGATAAGCATAGATGGGAACACTCAATAGCTGGCTGAAAAAATTGGGAACCATGGTAGCCTGGATGGGAATTTCAAAGAGCATTTCCAGAAATACCGGGACCAGTAACACGTTGGTAGTCAGCTGGCCAACTCCAATGGCCAGGAGAAAAGCCCAGAGAACTTTTCTACCCCCCAGCAGGTTAAAAAATATCCAGCCCGGTATTATCCCCGTCAGGGCTGCAGTCAGGGTGAAGTGCGGCATATAGGCGCCCTGGGGATTTAGAAAATATCCGGCCACATCAGCAACTGCACCAACCACACCCCCGGCCAGGGGACCCATGGTAACCCCCGCCAGGATAATGGGCAGACCACCAAAACCAATTCGAACTCCAGACACCCCGGCCATGGGAACCTGAATACTTAAAAACCTGGCCAGGACAACACCCAGACCCACCAGAAAAGCAAGATAAACCAGTTGCCTCGTCGAAAAAATCTTCATTTTTGCTCCCCTCTCTTTGGCCAAGCAGATTTTTCACCAAAGAGAAGGCCTCTTTGGCTAGCGGACGCGGTGACCATACCGCAACCATAAAAATGGTATTTCGTCCTGGGGCAACGTCCCATCCCCAGGCACTATTACGCATGGCACCTACTCTGCCTGGAAAAATTATTGATGCTTTTTAAACACTCTGACTAACAGTTTACACCATAATTGCACCTAATGCAAAAACAATAATGGTTTTTATTAAGACTCAGAACCATCCCTGCGGGTTTTTAACCAGAAAACCCGGCTTGCATCTCATTTTATTCCATTTTTTCCATAAAATCCAGTAGATCTTTTTCAATGCCTGGATCCAGTTCTGGTGCTTCATATTCTTCTAAAATCTTTTTACACTGCTCCCGGGCTCTGCCCACAATGTCAGGCAGGGGAGCATTGCTCATGTAGCGCTCCCGTTCGCTGATATGGGGCTGCCGCAGTTCCCGCATATGACGATAGGTGTGGTCAGTGGAAAGAAAATGCCCGCCGCTGCCCACCTCCAGAATGGTGTCCAGGCCCAGATAATCTTCATCAACTGCAATTCCAGCACAGTATTCTCGAGCCATACCGCATATTTCATCATCCAGTATGAACTTTTCCAGACACATGGTCATATAGTTTTCCAGGAGACCGGCAGAATGAAGCATGAAGTTAAAACCACTGCTTACTCCGGTCAGGAAAATCATCATCGATTCATAACCACTCTGGGCATCGGGAATAAGGGCATCGGTCAGACAACCCCCTCCCCGGGAAGGGATTTCATAAAACCGGGCCAGTTGGGCTGTTCCACCGAACATTTTTGCTGTTTCTGGACTGCCAATGGCCAGGTTACCGGTCTTCAAATCCACCACACTGGAGGCCGAACCATATATTACCGGCGCCCCCGGGTTAACAAGCTGGGCCAGAGTTATCCCGGCTATTATTTCCGTATTCTGCTGAACCAGGGCTGCAGCAATGGTGAAAGGAGCAGTGGTCCCGGTCATACTCAGGGAAGAAACAATTGTTGGCTGATTATAACGGGCATAAACCATCAGGGCATCAGTCATTCTACCGTCAAACTGCAGAGGACTGTTGGTATTAATCAGGGACACCAGGACCGGGTGATTTTGGACATAATCCAGGCCACCATATAGAATTGCGGCCATATCCACACTGTCCTGAGCTTTTTTACTGCCCATAGCACTACCCATCAGCACTTTATCCGTGTATTTGGCCCCGGTATAAATCATTTTTGCATGGCGAATTTCATCGGGCACATCATCCGGTTCAACCAGGACTCCACCTGCAACATCAATGTTGGCGCTATTTCCCACCAGTTTGGTGAAATCCACATAATCCTGATAGTTGGAACCCCGCCTTTTTCCTGTTTCCATGTCCATTACAAAAGGAGAACCGTACCCCGGAGCCAGAACCGTATGCTTCCCCCCTACAGTAACCTGTCGTTCCGGGTTGCGGGAATGCATATCAAAGGTTGCCGGGGCATTTTTCAGTTCTTTTTCTATCATTTCTGGAGGTATGTATACTCTCTTTCCCTCTACCCGGGCGCCATTTTTCTTAAAAACCTCACAGGCTTCCTCGTGGTGAAACTTTATCCCTTCTTTTTGCAGTACTTCCAGGGAAATTTCATGGATCTTGTTTATTTCCGCGGGGGACAGCACATCTAACGGTCCCAGATTTCGGACTATCATGGGTTAACCCCCTGTCCTAATTTGTTTTTATTGCCAGGAGAGGGTCCCCCAAAGCCCCCCTCCTGCCAATATGAACCTTTAACTAAAATTCTGGCGGCATCTTCTCCATCTGTTTCAAATCAAAGACCGGACCATCCTTACACACATAATAACTGCCAATATTGCATCTTCCGCATTTCCCCAAACCACAGGACATTTTCATTTCCAGGGTGGTAACTATACTGGAGGGATCAATTCCCGAGCTTTTAAGTTCATCAGTAATGGCTTTGATCATAATCGGGGGACCACAGGTAAAGAAAACTGTATCAGGTTGATTTAAATCCAGTTCATCATGTAAGAGATCATGGGGATAACCCACACAGTGGACCCAGCCCTCACATTCTTCGTCAATAGTATATTTGACCAGGGTATCCGGGGATTTTTCCCAGCGGGGGAAATCATATTTATAGAGCATATCCTCGGGAGATCGGAAAGCCAGCAGCATCTGCACCCGGCCATATTCTTCCCGCTTTTCCTCATCCAGAACGTACTCAATCAGGGAACGCAGGGGAGCCAGGCCAATACCCCCCGCCAGAAAAACCAGGTTTTTACCCCTGATCTCTTCATAGGGAAAATGATTCCCAAAAGGACCGCGAACACCAATCTCATCGCCTTCTTCCAGGTTGTGCATGGCTTCAGTAACCAGCCCTGTTTCTTTTACGGAAACATCAAAATAATCATCACGGGTGGGTGAAGAGGCAAAACCAAAAGGCGCTTCTCCCACTCCGAACACTGTCAGCTCAACAAACTGGCCGGGATAAAAATTGAATTTTTTCCTGGCCTCCTCCTCCAACAGTCGAATACGAAATGTTTTAATATTGAGATTGGAACCGGTTTCCTGGGTAATTTTCATTACTTCCGCCTTGTGGGGCAAAAGGTACTTATCCACTACTCTTCACCCCCTCTTCCTCTTTTAAATATTTTTCCACAGTTCTCAGAATTACCCGCAGGTCAATATTAACCGGACACTGGCTGATGCACCGGCCACAGCCAGAGCACGCCGGGACACCATCAAAGTTCTGCGGGTGATAGGAGAATTTATGCATTATCCTCTGGCGCGTTCTCTGCTTCTGAGTTTCCCGGGGATTATGGCCGCCTCCATGTTTGGTGAAGAGGGGAAACATACAGGAATCCCACGTCCTCCAACGATCAATTCCTTCCGGGTGTTTTTCCCAGAAGAAACCAAAACAGAAACAGGTGGGACAGTAATAGGTGCAGACTCCACAACCCAGGCAGTTGGCCGAGACCTTATGCCAGAAGGGCGCTTCAAAGGTTTTTAGCTCCGGAAAGGGCAGGGGTAAATCGAGAGTAATAGCGGTTTTTTCAAATTCTTCCTGCCACTTGCCTTTCTTTTCTTCCAGTTCCTCGGCATCCCCATCGGGTAAATCAGCAAAGAACTTTTCCAGCTCCTTATCCCGGACAGCAAACCAGATTTTTTCCCCATCATCGTACATATTCACCGGGACATTTTTCCCCTCCAGGGGATTTATTTCCAGGGAGTCACAAAAGCAGTTTTCCTGCCTGCTGCTGCAGCCCAGGCCAAACATCACCGTTTTTTCCAGCTTCTTCTGAAAATAGGTGTCGGTGAAATCATCATCCAAAAACACCGGTTTAAGGATTTCCACTGCCTTTAAATCACAGGAGCGAACCCCAAAAATCAGGGTTTCCTTTTCCCCTTCCTCCAGATCAGTTTCTCCCTCCAGTTCATCTCCCAGCCTTTCATTCTGGGGGAGAAAAAACTTCTTAGGGGGGGTATCAGGTTGACTATCCAGGATAATCTCCTCTGAATTTTCAACGGGATGGTACTCAACCCGCTCCTTTTTGCCGTATTGTCGTCGGACTGGGGCCACGACTCTAAACTCTTGTTTTAATTTATCCAGGAACTGTCCCAGTTCACTTTTTGCCAGTACTTTTAGCACTGTAACTCACCCCCTCCTAATCCAGAAATCCCTGCTCGCTATCGTTCAGCCGATAGGTTGCAAACAGAGTTTTTTCTTCAGGATCCAATCCCGGCTCGAATTCATAGACCTCCTGGGCCACCCGGTACAGATTGCGGGTAAGGGCCCGCATATTAATGGCTTCAGGACAGGCCAGTTCACAGGCGCCGCAGTTAATACATCTTCCTGCCATATGCATGGCCCGCATCAGGTGAAAGGTAAAATTATCCCGCAGGCCCACGCTAAAGCCTACCCACTGGGGTTGATTGCTATCCACAAAACACTCCTCACAGGAGCAGACAAAACAGGCTTCCCGGCAGGCATAGCAGCGAATACAGCGGGAAAATTCTTCCTGAAAATAGGCAAATCTTTCCCCGAGACTCATGTCTTTTAGATCATCTTTAATGTCGGTTTCTACAGGTTCCTGGCGGGGTTGACCAATTTCTTCGTCGGCCACCACAGGATTGCGGACCCCACATTCATCACAGGCTTCGTTTTCCTCCAGTCCCTGACAGTCATTAATTCCGATTATTACGATTTCATCACGTTTAATCAGCTCTTCCGCCAGATAGACGGTAATGGCCCTGGTATCGCATGGCTTGGCCACAATTCCGGTTGTGCTGCCCCCGTAGTCCAGGAGGTACTTGGCCAGCATCATCTCGCACTCGGGATTAAAGAGCAGGTTCTCAGCTTCTTCCGGATCGGTGACAAGAACAGGAGTCATTTCTCCGGTAAACTCACCCCGTTCAAAGCCGATAACCCGATCCACCCGACCCTCTTCCAGTAATTTGCGGCTGATTTCCTGGATCTTTTTGCTTATTTCGGAGTAATTAGTTTCCACCGGCCACTTCCTCCTCCCTGCGGATAAAGCCCCGGCTGTCAAACCCTTCCCAGGGACCTACCGCCTTAATTCTTTCTACCACCCGGTCCACAATTGCAGCAAATCTTTTTCCTTCCGAGGCAGAACACCAGGTGAAGTTTACCCGCTCTTCGGCTATTCCCGCATATTGCATCAATTCTTTCAACATCAGGAAGCGGCGGCGGGCATAATAGTTACCGTCCAGGTAATGACAGTCTCCAGGATGACATCCCGATACCAGGATCCCATCAGCCCCGGAATTAAAAGCTCTAATTAAGAGGAAAGGATCTATTCTGCCCGAACAGGGCACCCGGATTACCCTTATCTGAGGGGGATACTGCATCCGACTGCTTCCGGCCAGGTCAGCAGCAGCATAGCTGCACCAGTTGCACAAAAAAGCCAGTATTTTGGGTTCAAAGTTTTCATTGCCGGCCATTTATTTTCCCTCCCCTTTAAGCGGTGCTGGTTGCCGATCGGCAAAAATTGCTTCCATTTCTTCAATTATTTCCTGATTGCTGAAGCCGTGCAGATCAGCAGCATGGGGCCGGCAAACTGCAGTACAGCTGCCGCAGCCCTTACACAGGACCCGGTTCACTTCAGCTTTACCTGTCCATTCGCTCATGCTGATGGCCTGATAGGGGCATACTTCAACACAGTTCTGACAGCTCATACACAGGTCAGAATCAATATAGGCCACCATGGCTTCGGTTAATAGATACTCCCGGGTCAAAACTACAGCAGCCCTACCGGCTGCAGCCCGGGCCTGGGATATAGATTCACTTAGATTTTTGGGGCCATGAGCCAGGCCACAGAGATAAACTCCGTCGGTAGCAAAGTCCACGGGCATCAACTTAACATGGGCTTCCAGGAAAAATCCATCTTCATTAAGAGGAACCTTTAACTGCTTGCTCAGAACATCACTTTCTTCCTGGGCCACAACAGCCTTGGACAGAATGAGCAGATCAGCCTGTTCGGTTTTTTCTATTCCCGCTACCTGATCCCGGTAGGAAATACTCAGCCCCTCTTTACTTTCCTCCACCCGGGGCTTTTCTTCCACATCAAAGCGGACGAACTTAACCCCCAGCTGGCGAGCTTTGCGATAATTGTCTTCATAAAAGCCATAGGTGCGGATATCCCGGTACAGGATAGTGATATCCAGTTCAGGATCTCTTTCTTTGAGGTGAATAGCACTGTTAACTGCCTGATTGCAGCAAATTCGGCTGCAGTATTCCCGGGGTTCCTCCCGGGATCCAACGCACTGGATCATAAAAACCTTTTTCAAATCCTTTTCCAGGTCATTGTCCCGCATTTTTTTCTCCAGGTCTACTTGAGAAAGAACCCGGGAAGACTGTCCGGCCAGGTATTCGTCAGTTTCCAGTTCCCCCGCACCGGTAGCAACAACAATTACTCCGCCTTCAATTTCTTTTTCCTGTCCACTCTCCCCTGTTTCCGGAGAAAGGGTTAATGTGAAGTTACCCACATAACCTTCTACCTTGGTGGCCCGGTAGCCGCAATAGGTTTCAATTAAATCTTTATTTTCCACCTTTTCCTGGAGCTCTTTTAGCAGACGGCGAGCCGGCCTTCCTTCAGTAGTATAGAAAAGATCCCGGGCATTGCCACCCAGTTCTTTATCTTTTTCAATCAGGACCACTGGAAAACCGATTTCTGCAAGCTGCAGGGCCGCAGTCATACCGGCCACTCCACCTCCGATTACAAAGCCCTTATCCAGCTTATCCACCCGGCTTCTTTCCAGGGCCTGGCTTTTGCGAGCCTTGGCTACCGAGGCTTTTATCAGGTCCAACGCTTTTTCCGTGGCTTTTTCTTTTTCTTCCCGGTGAACCCAGGAATTCTGATCCCGGATATTGGACATAACCATCAGGTAGGGGTTCAACCCCCCCCAGGATACAGCCTGGCGGAAAAGTGCTTCATGGGTCCGGGGAGTGCAGGAGGCCACCACTACCCGGTTCAGGTTTTTCTCCTTAATCCGATCCCCTATTAATTCCAGGTTGTCCGGTGAACAGAGATATTTTATTTCTTCTGAATGTTCGACATAGGGGAGATGCTCGGCCTGCTCGGTAACCCGGGGAACATCAACCACGCCCCCAATATTGTTGCCACAGTGGCAGACAAAAACTCCAATACGAACCCGCTCATAGTCCACAAAACGGTAGGGGACTTCTTTTTCTTCCTCTTTCGCAGCTTTAACGGGCTCAGGAGCAGGCTGACTTCTGGCAATTATTGCGGCCTGGGCTGCGGCTCCACTGGCTTCAATTACCGACTCCGGGATATCCTTGGGGCCGGCTGCAACTCCACAGGTAAAGATCCCTTTGCAGCTGGTGGCCAGGGGATCCAGCTCATCGGTAGCAGCAAAACCATATTTATTAACCCTGATCCGGAGCCTTTTCATCATTTCTGTAACTTCTTTATTGGGCTGCAACCCCACTCCCAGGACCACCAGGTCATATTTTTCCTCAGAGAAACGACCCTGATCATCCAGACCTTTGACTATTATTTCTCCATTCTCCTGATCCTCTTCCAGGCGGGCTACCCGATTGCGGCGGAAATTAATACCCTCCGTTGCCTCGGCAGTATTATAATAGCTCTCGAAGCCCTTACCATAGGCCCGTATATCCATATAATACAGGTCAATGGCCTCAATTTCATCGGAGTGCTCCCGGGTAACCAGGGCCTGTTTTATCGAATACATACAGCAGACCGCGGAGCAATAATTACAGTCGTTGCGCGTATCTCGGGAACCAGCACAGTGAATAAAAGCAATTTTCCGGGCTTCTTCCCCGTCAGTTAACCTCTGAATATGACCTTCAGTCGGCCCCGAAGCACTCAGATACCTTTCGTACTCCAGGCTGGTAATGACATTGGGATGCCGGAGGTAGCCATATTCGCTGACTTCATTTCCCTGGAAGGCCTCGTACCCTGCCGCATAGATTACTGCTGCAACCTCCAGTTCCATTTCTTCTGATTCCTGCTCATAATTAATCGCCCCGGTATCACACATCTTTTCACAAAGTCCACAGCGGCCTTTCTGGATCTTCAGGCAGTGTTCGGGATCGATGGTGACCACATTGGGCACACCCTGATCATAGTATTTGTATATGGCCTTGCGCTTGATAAGCCCCTCGTTATATGCATCGGGAACTTTGACCGGGCACTTTTCCACACATTCCCCGCACCCGGTACAGGCATCCTCGTTAATATAGCGGGGATTTTTTCTTACTTTAACCCGAAAATCCCCCTCCTGACCTTCAATATCCAGCACATCAGTATAGGTGTAGGTGGTAACCATTTCATGATTATAACAGTCACTGATTTTTGGGGCCAGAATACAGGTAGAACAGTCATTGGTGGGAAAGGTTTTGTCCAGCTGGGCCATGCGACCACCCAGGCTGGGAGAGGTCTCCACCAGGTAAACGGGAACACCCATTTCCCCCAGGTCAAACGCAGCCTGTATTCCGGCAATACCTCCGCCAATTACCATAACTGGTTTAGCCATCTTCTTCACCACCACTGCTCAGTTCTGAAATTACCTTCTGCAGTTCCTTTTCCTGATCCAGGTGCTCCTGGACTGCTTTCAGGCGAAATTCCCACAGGGCCCGGTCCACATTTTCTATATCCTCCAGCAGGGAAGTGGCAAAAAAGTCCTGGTCCACCGCCAGTTCCCTTAAAACCCGGAGAATATCAGCAAACTTAACATTTTGCGGACAATGGGCCACACACCGGTGACACTGAATACATTTCCATAATTCCCGGCTGCCCAGTATTTCTTCTTTTTTGCCCATGGTCACCTTACTGATAATCAGTCGGGGATTAAAATCCTGGTCCAGTTCGCTTATGGGACAGGTTGCCGTGCAGCTACCACAGCTATAGCAGAGGTAGATATTTTCCCCTCCGGGGCTTTCAGCAACCTCTTTTCTAAAATTAGCCTCCATCTTTATTCCACCTCCGGTCTGGGGTACAGGCCTGCTCTTTCAATTATTTCCGGGGTAATCTTTTCCCAGCCTACTGGCATCAGGTGAATCCCCCGAACTCCCTCAATGTTCCTGACCCGCTCAATTATTTCAATTGCAACACGTACTCCCTCTTCCTCTGGATCTTCACATTTTTCCATTCTTTCAATGAGTTCATCTGGAACATCCATCCCGGCCACATCGGTTTTCATCATCCGCAGGGCCTTAACCGATTTGGCCGGAAGAATACCGGCCATAATATAGGCCCGTTCGTGAATACCCCTTTTGCGAACTTCCTCCATCCAGTATTCAAACTTCTCCAGATTATAAATGGCCTGGGTTTGAATAAACTGGGCTCCTGCTTCCAGCTTTTTCTCCACTTTCAGCATCTGCAGGGCAAAAGGATCGCCAAAGGGATTGGCGGCAGCGCCGATGAACATCCGGGGCGGGACTTTCATGGTTTTTCCATTCAGCAGAACCCCTTCGTGCACCATGTCGTGAACCGCCCTGATCAACTGGACACTGTCCAGGTCAAAAACATTTTTGGAGCCCGGATCCATCCCAAAACTCTGATGATCACCAGTCAGGCAGAGCACATTATTCAATCCCAGGGAACTGGCCCCCAGAATATCACTCTGCAGTCCAATCCGGTTCCGATCCCGGGTAGTAGCCTGAATTATCATTTCCAGGCCCTCCTCCCGGGCAAAATGGGCGGCAACAATACTGGACATCCTCACAATTGCGGTTTGATTGTCGGTCACGTTGACCCCATCCACGTAACCCACCAGTTTGCGGGCCTTTTTCTTTACGAACTCCACATTGGCCCCAATGGGGGGACCCAGTTCGCTACAAACAACAAAATGACCCGCCTGCAATTTCTTCTCCAGCAAAGACATCGGTTCAGCCATCGTAATACTCCTTATTGGTTAGTTTTCGTGGTCCGCCATCGCGATAGGTCTGCCAGTCCTTGGGGTCTTCGTAAACCAGCAGTTTTTCCAGTAATCCCAAATCATTCAAGCGGTTGTAGATCAATTCCCAGCCGCAGTCTATTCCATCATCAACCTCGCATTTCCCATCCTGGGAACCCCCACAGGGCCCGTTGAGCAGACTCTTGGAGCAGCGGGCTACCGGACAGACTCCACCAAATCGATCCAGGATGCATTCGCCGCAGCCGATACATCTTTCGGCCCACTCGCCTACGGCAGTGGTTGCCCCATAAAAGGAAGTGTTCAGTCCCGGTAAAATTATTTTTTCCGGGTGGCGTTCAACCATGTGTTGAACTCCAACCCCACAGGCCAGGGACAGGACCAGGTCATGGCCTTCAACTTTTTCAGCTATATCATCAATAAACTCAAAATCACACTGTCTTATTATGGTATCGGTGGCAATGGTTATTTTCTTGCCCTTTTTGCCATAATAGAGTTTAAGCAGGTTAGCCAGCGCTGCTACCTCCCGCTCGCCTCCCGCCAGACTGACGGTTACACAGGTTCCGCAACCAACGATCAGGAGACTGTCCCATTCTGTTCCCAGCATTTCAATGATTTCTTCGGCTTTTTTCTGCTGACCAACAATCATAACTGTCCCTCCCTCCACCTGCCCAGGAGCTTTTTCATATCCGCTTCCATCGGAGGCGATAGTCGTTCAAATCGGACCCTTTCCTCGCCCAGGTCCAGGCTTTTCAGGGTTTCATTTACTTCGTCAACTATTCTTTGACCCCGTTGTTCTCCCTCCAGGTGCTTGCAGGATTCTTCAAAACAACCCAGAATCAGCACCCGGTCTGCCGAATCTTCCAGGTAAGCATAGATATCTTCTTTTTTAAGGCTGCAGGCGCAGGATATTTCCCGGCTGATAAAGCCATCCATGATGTTCTTAGGAAGCTTTTTGCGGGCCGTTACTGCCGAATTTTCACACATCAACACCTGTAAGCCCGGTTTTTTTTCTTCTTCCTCTTCTCCCACGATAGAAATTGCTACAGCAGGACAATGGGAAATACATCCATTACAACCCCAGCAGGCCTCCTGTAAAACTTCCATAGCATCCTGCTCCTCGTTCTCTTCCAGGGCCGCATGAGGACATACCCGGTAGCAGGTATAGCAGAGAATGCACTTTTTATCGTCAACTTCTCGCTCATCCTCTACCAGGGGCTGCAGATCATTCTTTAGAGCAGCAATCTCTTCCAGGGTGTAGCAGGCTTCTTCTTCAAATCCTCCCAGGGAATTGGGGTTGCGAGCCCCGCCCAGGGCATAAACTCCCCGCCGCCCGGTTAAGGTCGGAGCCAGGTAAACATTTTCTTCCTGCAGATACCCTTCCTCGCTGGGATTCAGGCGAAGAATCCGGGCCAGTTTTTCCAGGTGGGGAGAGGGGCTTAAAAGAGGTGCAGTCAGCACCTGTCCCTCCAACTCCATCGAGGTTCCCCCCCGGTTGTAGGTGAGGTGGCCGGGTTCTTCCACCTTTAATTTGCCTTCTTCATAGCGGAAAAAAGCAACTCCAGCCTGCCGGGCTTCTTCATAAATATCATCCGTTCCCTCGGTAAAACGCAGGGAGCGGTAAAAGTAATATACCTGGCGGGAAGAACTTCCTTTTGCTGCTGCCAGAGCTTTCTCCAGTCCCATACGGTTAATATGGGCGGGAGCTAGCTGCCCATAATCCTGGATAAAAATCAGATTTCCTTCCTCCGGTATTTGCGTGTCTTCAATAAAAGTCGGGAATCCGGCCAGGCCTGCTTCGTGTTCATAATCCAAATTGGCCACCAGGGCCAGGGTTTTTTCTTCCCGCACCTGGCCATTATCCCGATAGCGGAGGGAAAAATCTCCCACTCTACCCCTGCAGCTCAGTAAGGCCTCAGGATCTACCTGCAGGGTGGTCAGGGAGGGTTCTTTTAATTGATTTCCCAGAAAGATTACATCATACATGACCCTGCCCTCCTGACTCACATAACTGTTTTTTTCCTGCTCTTAATAACCTGTAGGCAACTCTTTTTCCGTCACTGATGGTTGAAGCAATATCCCGGGGCCCTTTAATCGAACCGGCCAGGAAAATACCCGTTTCTTCTTCGGGTAACAACGGATACAAAAAGCCGTAGCGATCCTGCTGCAGATTAAAGAGCATTGACCAGCGCTCGTTATCTTCATTGGGGTGCAGTCCCTCGGAAAGGACCAGTAGATCAGCCTCCAGGTCCTCCATCTGTCCCTCCTGCTGATTTTCATACAGAATTCGCAGGCGGTCATCAACTGCACTGACATCAATGGGCTTGCAGTTAATATATTTTATCCCGGCCTGATCCAGTTCATCAAAGTTAATATCCAGGAAATAACCGGCCTCCTGGAAGTCAATAAAGAAAATAGTAACCTCCAGGTCAGGATAAAAGTGTTTTAAAACCCGGGCCATCCGGTAAGAATAACCACAGCAGATCTTAGAACAATAACGGGCTTTTTCCTGGATGCTGCGGGATCCATTGCACTGGATAAATGCCACGGAACGGGGATTATAGCCCAGTTGCAAAATATCTGCAGACTCACCGTGATCCATCCTATTCTTCATAGATTCTTCCAGCTGACTGGCCCAGATAACCCGATTGTCACTGGAAAACTCAGGAGTTCCCGTTTCCAGGTCGGACCACCTGAGAAATCCGGTAGCCAGGACTATGGAATCCAGGTCGGTAATTTCCTGTAAATGGCCTCCTGTTTCCAGGGTTAAACAATAAGAGCCCGGGGCTCCAGTCAGGTCCCGGACCTGGCCCTGAACGATAACCTCAATTGCTTCGGAATTCTGTGCTTCCAGGACAGTTTCATCCACCAGACACAGGTTACATTTTATGCATTTATCTACAGCCTTGCAGCCATAATCTAAAATATTTCCACCCAGCGTGTCGGCTTTCTCTATCAGGGTGACTTCATTACCGGCCCGGGCCAGCTCAACTGCAACTGTCGTTCCGGCAATACCACCACCTATTACTGCAATTTTGCTCATTTTTCCCCTCCTTAGACCCCCGGTTCTCAGGTTATCTGGCCAGCTTGCCCTCCCGGGAGGCTTTGATATAATTGGCCCCGTAGGGATCCCTGTTGAGCAGAACTTCAGTGGCTCGAACCAGGCTGACCATGTAATTATCCAGGGGATCAATAATTGCTGAATCCAAACCCCGACCCATGGCCAGGACAATAAAGGCCTGATTTAGAAGAGCCCGGCTGGGCAATCCATAAGAAATATTGCTCAGTCCACAGGTAATGTGGGCGCCGGTTCCCATGCTGGTAATTCCTTCAATTGTCTCCAGGGCCTGCATTCCATACTCACCGTTTACAGCGATGGGCTTGATCAGGGGATCCAGGAAAACATTGTCCAGGGGAACCCCGTCCCGTTCCAGATCATTGAGTATCCTCTCCGCAATACGCAGCCTTTCTTCAGCAGTTTCCGGCATACCCTCATCATCCATGCACAGGGCAATTACCTTGGCATTATATTCCCGAACCAGGGGCATTATCTTCTTATAGCGGTCTTTTTCTGCAGTAATGGAATTAAGCATGGGTGTTCCCTTATGGGTTTTAATTGCAGCTTCCAGGGCTTCGGGACTGGGGCTATCCAGAGTCAGGGGTTTATCAACCACTTCCTGGACCTTCTCCACCAGCCAGAGGAGATACTTGGTTTCCTGCTGGACAAATGCCCCAGCATTAACATCAATATAATCAGCCCCTCCTTCTTCCTGCTTGCGGGCAATGTCCTGAATATAGTCGACATTACCTTCCTTCATGGCCTCCCGCATAACTTTTCTCGTGGAATTAATCAGTTCACCAATAATAATCATGGTCTTTCATTACCGGTCCTACCCCGGTAATGATTTCACCTCCCTTAAAGATTTCAAAATAAATTTTCCCGGATCACCATTCGTCCCGGCTCTAAAATCAGAAAATCATGATCCCAATTGCCGCTGACCAGTTTTTGTAACAGCCCGGTTGAGCCCTCTATAATCTCCAGCTCCAGGTTGATAAAATCAGCCACACGCCGGGCATAGTCAACATAATAATCATGATTTTCCAGCCCCGGGGTTTTAATATAGGCCACCCTTTTATAGTTCCTGTATTCCTGTTCCATTACCCACAGGGCATTTTCTTTCCCTACCCGCCGGGTATAATCTTCAAATTGAGTCAGGGGGTCCCCGCCGTATTCAATCCAGCCCCGGCTGAGATAAATGGTTCCCGGTTCCCCGAAAAATTCTTTATTGTAGCGTTCCCTGGAGCCTAAAAGAAGGGCAATACAGTCATGGACCCGGGGAATAACCAGCTTCTTATCCTGGCAATTCAAACCCAGGGTTCCGTGGCTGCAGAGCCCATAACCCAGCAGAATATGGTCAAATTTATCCGGGGTTTCATTGATCCTTTCCTGTAGCTTCTTTTGTAATTGATGGGGAACCCGGTGCAGACCATATTCCAGAAACTCTAAATCCAGCTCGGGCGGTGCCATTGCTTTAATTTCTTCCTTAACCGTTTCACAGGCAATTACTTTTTTGATTTCAATCACCCCAGGGCCGGCCTACGGCCGTTAACTCAATTATGCTCTCAATAAAGAGGCGGTTTTGTTCCTCTTCCCCCTGAGGAACAAAACCGTACAGATTAGTGAACTTATCCTCCCGGTGCTCCATTATTTCAATGTCCGAAGCTCCCGAGCGTTGAGCCTGTTTATATACGTATTCTCTCCCTTTTTCCCGTCCATAGCGGACGGCCTCCTCCATTTCTAAAAACCCCTCCCGGTCACCGGGAGTATACACCAGGTAACCCCCGTGCTCACCGGGTTTTACAACAATCTGGATTCTTTCCATTACCTGTCCGCTGACCGTTCCCACCGCATTGGCCACTTCTGCTGCCGGGGGAAGACTCAGGGGGGCGTTTAATCTCTCGGAGACCTGGGGGAAGTACGCCCTCACCGGAGCTCCAACTGCAATCAGAGGTATATTCACCCGCGCGGAAAACTCGATCAGCCTTTTTGTTCCCTCAGCAGGAGCAAAAAGCCTTTCTAAAAAGAAACCGGCGCCCCGATCATCCAGAGTTATTTCCTGCTGATCATAACCCGCCAGGACCTCGACCAGAAGTGAAGAAACCTGGTAGTAGATCTTCTCCATAACCGCCTCTACAAATTCCTGGCGGCTTTCTGATTTGCGGCGCGCCATTATATCAGTTCCCACTTCAGCAGCCTCTTCATTCCACTCTTTAAAATCACCATTCAGGTGCAGAATATCTGTAGGAGTTAGAGAGGCCCGGTGCAGGGACCCCACATTCACCAGCCTTTTCCAGGGTATAATCTCCGGGTCTTTTTGCAGGCGGCGCCCCAGGTGATACAGGGTATGGGGCTTTTCCTTTAAAATCTCCAGCATCCGGGTTTCAGTGGGGCTCAACTCCAGGTTGACAGGATCTTTAATATGGACCAGGATGATGGTGGGCTGATTTTCCAGGGGGAAATAAATTTCCTCCCAGATTTCCCGGAGCTCTTCCAGCAAGTGGGGAAAGCGGTCTGCCACCCAGCACAGGGGAAAGACCCGCTGGGGGCCAATGGACATTTCCCCGGAGGTGGAAACCTTAATCAGACTGTCCCCACCCAGGCCCTCGGTAGTAATATCCGCGGCCTTAACCCGGGTCATCCAGCCTCCTACCCGGGCTCCTTTTTGATTGAGGGAGGGGCGGCCTTCCTGCAGAATAGCTACATCAGTAGTAGTCCCCCCCATATCCACTACAATTCCTTCTTCCAATCCGGTCAGAGCCATGGCTCCGATGATGCTGGCTGCAGGCCCGGACAGCAATGTTTCCACCGGTCTTTCCCGGGCCTTTTCCTCACTTATCAGGCTGCCATCTCCCTTTACTACCATCAGGGGAGCGGCAATACCCCGGGTCTTGATATTTTCTTTAACTGCGTCAATCAGGCCGGTAATCAAAGAAATCAGGCGGGCATTAAAAACTGCAGTTACAGTCCTCTCCCGAAAACCCAGGTCCGAGGTAAGCTGATGTCCGCTGACAACAGGGCAGCCGGTTAATTCGGAAATCAAGCGGGCTACCTGGATTTCCTGCCGGGGATTTCGGATACTCATATAGCCGGAAACCGCAAAAGCCTCTACCTTTCCCTGCAGTTCCTGTATTGCTGCCCGGGCTTCATCCAGATCAACCTTTTTGGTTTCTCTGCCCCGAACATTGCAGCCTCCGCTTATCCGGGCATGATGAGGGGTGGGCAATGGTCCGTCTGGGGCAAACCCAATCTGGATCAGCCCCACCTCCGCGCCCTGCCCCTCGACAATGGCATTGGTCGCCAGGGTAGTGGAAAGTGATATCATCTTTATTTCATTAAGACTGTATTGATCGGGCCACTGAGCCAGTAGGCCCTGCAAACAGTTATCAATAGCCAGGTGCAGATCGTGCCTGGTGGTCACTACCTTGGTCTTACAGATTATCTCTCTTTTATCCAGTTCCCATATCACCCCGTCGGTGAAGGTTCCTCCTGTATCAATCCCCAATGCCAGATTGGCCATGCCCTATACTCCTCCTCCAGAAATTAGCAGTTATGCTTTTAATTTCTTTTCAGCGTCCTCAACGATCTTCCTGATTTTTTCTTCCACATCCCCTGGTAAGGGATCGGTCTTATGAGTTTCCAGGTTATTTATTACCTTGTCGTTGGCCCGCTGGAACAGGTCTTTTTCGCCATCTTTTACCCAGTTTTCATAGATCTGTCGCTGGAAAAGTTCTGGATAATAGGTTTCAGTTTTATAGTGGTTCATGGTATGTTCCTGGGCCAGATAATGCCCGCCATGCCCCACCTTATCAATTACATCCAGGGCCAGGGTTTCCTCGTTAACCTCAATCCCCCGGGTAATTCGCCGGGCAAATCCAATCAGCTCATCACAGATGGCCAGGTATTCGAGGGAGGCAGTATTGCCGTGCTCAATATACCCTACATCGTGATTGAGATTGGCACCGGACATGGAAGTGGTAAGAATAGAAATGGCTCCCTCGATAGCTGCCTGTTCATCCACTACTTTGGAATCAGTGCAGCCGCAGGTTCCAAACATGGGAATATTGAGGTAATTGGATATATCAGCAAGACCAGCCTGCAGCAGGTGGAATTCCGGGGCACCATAGGCAAAAACCGTTGTTTTCATATCCATTATGGTGAAAACTCCTCCCATAATGAAGGGGCTACCTTCGCTGGTTTCCTGATTAAGAACCAGTCCACTCAGACTCTCAGCCAGGCCTGTGGCCAGGCCTCCGGCCATGGTAATGGGCACCGTACCTCCAAACATGGGGCAGGGGGTATAGACCAGGGGTAGCTGCTTTTTGCCCGCCAGGACCAGCTTTTGTGCTGAATCCTCAGGGTGCTGTAACGGAGAAATAGGCTCGGCATAAAGGGTCATGAAGGGATTGCGCTGTAGTTCTTTTTCGCCTCCCGCTACCAGTTCACACATCTTAATTATGTCAGCATAGCCATCTACATCAATGGCGGTGATAACAATGGGCTTGGAGGTGTTCAGGATCATGGCTTCAAACTGATGCCGGTCATAAATTTCCTGGGGCACATCCTGAACAATCCCCAGGGACATGATAAAGTCAATGTTGGGCAGGGAATCCAGCATTTTTGAAGCCATAGTTACTGTCTTTTTGCTGGTGGGTATCCGGTTCTGGGTATAGGGGTCGATGAAAAAGGGAGTATCAGAACCAGAGCCAAAGAAAGCATTATTGCCCTCCATCTCCATTACCCTTTTTCCCGTCCTGCTGTTGCACAGGGTAACCTTGGAGGGAACACTGCGCAGGGCTTTTTCTACCAGCTTTACCGGGATCCGCACCCTTTTCCCATCAACATGACATCCTGCTTTTTCCAGTATCTCCAGGGATTCTTTATCGTGGTACACCACACCTGTTCTTTCCAGTATCTCCATGGCCGCTCCCAGTATATGTTGACACTGGTCATCTGAGAGGACCTGAAGGTCAGCAGATGCATTTATTCTGTAATTACTTCTCATGCTGCCACCTCTCCTTTCCTCTTTTTAGCGGCCAATCAGTTCGATGGCCAGGTCTTTAGCCGAGGCTGCATCAGGTGCCCAGCCGTCAGCACCAATTTCATCCCCAAACTCGGAGGTAACCGGTGCCCCTCCAATTATTACCTTAACATTATCCCGCAG
>PWFS01000003.1 GCA_003554145.1 Halobacteroidaceae bacterium
GCATCCTGTTCCCCTTCCGGAAAAAGGCTCCAGACTAAACTCCACCCGTCCTGATTATATTCTTTTTTTATCTTTCTTTTCCTCCCTCCGATCTCAACTTTCCAGGCAGGAAACGGCTGTTACTTTTTTCCATTTCGGGGCAATTACCGGTAAAAATCATTTTTTAACCTGCTGATTACTGGCCAAAATCGTAAATAATCGGAACCTGTATTCCCTCTACCCCGCTGATTTCCCTGCTCAGGGTAACAATAATAGGTTCTTCTGATACGGGCCTGGTATTAAAAGGTAGAGTTTCAAGGAGCACCGATATTTGGTGCTGCCCTAAAGGTACATTTTCCAGGTAAAAAGTTCCGTCCCGTCGGGTATATACTTTCTGATCAAGGGTTTCCAGGTACAGGCCAACAAAACTAAGGGGCTCATCATCGGGAGAAAAAGTTCCGCTTACATCCCGGTCCAGAAAAACCCGGCCGGAAATTACTCCATTGACGGTCAGTTCAAAATCAAGGAAAAAATTCTCATTAGCCCGAATTTCTACAATCCTTTCCCCACTGACAACGGAATACTCTGCCGGAAGGGTTAAAAGGTCAAAACCTACCCGATAAATTCCAGGCTGAACGCTGGAAAACATAAATTCTCCATCCTGATCCGTCCACTCCCGCAATCCTCCCAGTACTATGGGGATATTTTCCAGCACCGGTTCTCCCGGATCATATTGACCGTTACCATTCAGGTCCAGGAAAACCCGGCCCCCAATAAAAGAATGGTGTCGGCTAATACCATCATAAGGTAGCCCCACAATTCGATCGGGAGTAAAACCAAAGGTCTGCGATATGCCAGCGGTTATCCCATATTCTGGTGTTGTAGCAAAAATTGTTGGATAGGATCGGTTGATCCCCAGGCTGGCCTCTAAACCAGAAGAAAAACTCCAGCCCAGGCTTATGGAGCCCGTCAGCTGGAAAGTTTCCCTGCTTTCTATGGGAGACCTAACTCCCAGATCCAGCCGAATACTGCCCTGGCGCTCCACCGGGAAATGGGTCAGCCCCATACCCACAGAATAGAGGGGCCTGTCCAGGTGGGGAAACCAGGTGGAGGCAGCGTTAAAACGCAGGGAAGTATCAAAATCAGTAAAATGAAGGAGGCTCAATTCCGCCCTGGTTTCCCCCCTCTCCGTGTTGAGAATACTGCCCCCTAAAAAATCCAACCGTGATATTAAGCGTCCAGTCAAAAAGGAACTGTCTCCCAGGGTTAAACGGGAATAGGAATCCAGGTCCAGTTTTCCTTCCTGCACCTGCCCATCCACAAGAATAGTTTCCAGCTCACCAGTAAAGTTAAGTCGCAGATCCGGGTTTATCAGCCAGGAGGCTTTGCCCTGCACCTCAATTTTATCCTCTTCAATTATTTGATTGTCCTGCAGGGACAACCGACTCCTCAGATACTGAAACCACAGGTTACTGTCAAAATCCCTGTTTCTCCAGATGTTTTCAACGGCAAATCCCCCTTCATAACCATCAGCCCGCCCATAAACCTGATCTTCAATTTCCAGTTCCAATCCCCGACGCCCACCAATCAGGGACAGGGCAGTTAAGCGTCCCCAGTCTTCTCGATAAACCGCTCTTAAAATACCCCGGTCCAGGTAAGAAAAAGGCATTTCCGGGAACGAACGACGAAAATCACCCTTTAAACTCAGACCCCAACTGGGATTAATACTGTAATCTCCTCCCAACGTTAGGCGGTGACCCGCAACTCCAGGAATGGTTCTGATAACTTCGGGCTGAACCCAGGAATAAGCGGCTTCCAGGCTGGCCCCGGGAAAAACCTGCAAAATTGAGCCCGAAAACCCCGGATCCAGATTATCACGGTAACCGCCTATCATTGCTCCCAGTTCAACGATGGTCCCGTCCAGGGGGCGGGCGGTAAGCCCCACCACCGTTCCCAGCATCGAATCCCCATAACCTCCCGGAGTTAGCTGCTGTTTTCTCAGGCCTTCAATACCCAGAGTCAGATTTTCAAGAGCTGCCACCCGAAGATTTAAGCCCAGAATATTACCCTCCCAGTCCGGAGAACTACCGTAAAGCCCTCCCACAATATTCAGTTCCCTGCTGCCTTCCTGCAGGAGCTGGGGGTAGCCAACCACTTCCCTGATTATTTCCTCCCGTTCTCCCTTGGGATCCTGTATTACAATCTTCAGGTTGTTGCTCCTGTGGGGAATCAGGGGAACACTTTTGAAATAATACTCCCCCTCAGTACTCATAATTATTTCTTCCCAGAATTCTCCGTTGATGAAGAGCTTGATAACCTCACCGGGTTGACCGGACCCTTTTACCGTTATTAATGGAAATTTACTGCTGACCAGGCCAGGCGAAGCTTGATAATTTAGCCCCCTGATATCTTCCCTGATTACAGTTCGGGGGAAATTTACCCGGCTGTCCCCCAGAACAGTAACCGAATTCTCATCCCTTCGAGTAGCCTGAATTAAGGGAAAATCAAAAGCAAACCTTTTTTGGGCAGGATAAAACCCCGAAATCAGCCCCACCGAAAGAGACCAGTCCTTTAAACGACCGTGAAAATTTATACCCTGCTCGGTAGAAAAAAGCCAGTCACTTATTTCACTTTTATAACCTTTTCCTTTAATGGTGTACTGCAGGGAACCCAGGCTGTAATCTGGTCCAATAAGGTCGGGAATCAGGGTTGGGCCTTCCCGGCCTGACTGCTGTCCCTGCTGATCTGATGGAGCATCCCCTTCTTTATCTGGCCAGTCAGTAATAATTATGAGCTCCTGGCGGCGGGGGTTCCATTCGATTTCAAATCCGGTTATGGTGGCAATAATGCCCACAGCCACAAAAAAATCCCCATCCTGCTGAATCGGTGGCTGATGAGACCATTCCGGATAATCGGGGTACCTCTCCCCGGCAAAATCCACCAGGATCTCTTTTTCTCCAGGAGGATAAACAATCAACAAATAATTACCCTCCCGGTTATAGGTTGTTTGGAACTTGAGGTGTTGAGCCAGGGAATTGACAGGTATAAGAATGTAATCTCCCCTATCCAGGATCTCAAAAAAATAATCCCCGGCGATTTTTCCGGACTCGTTTTTTATCTGCAGGTAAACAAAGCTGCTCTCCAGGGGCCCGGCCTTAACCAGGGGGACCTGCAGGGAAAGAAGGAACAATAAAATGAATATTATCCACAGCCTGGAATAAAGCATGGTCCATCTCCTTCCTTCACTCCAATACAGTAAAAGGCAAAATGTCCGTCATTTTATAATCTGTCCCGGCAAAATTGATCTCAATCATAAGGCGATAATCACCCGGTTCCTGAACCTGTTCCAGGGGAAAGAACACCGGCCTTATCTCCTCGGGCAAAATAACCATTTCCCTTTGCTGTCCTTCTTCAATTAATCGCCCGCCAGGTGCAACAACCCGGTAATGGATAGTAAAGCGGGTGTGAACCAATGCATCACTGCCCAGAAGCAATGCTGCGAGGCAAACCTGATCTGCCGTGACATGCACCATTCCATCAATAATATGAAAAGAAAGCCTGTATTCCCGGGGCATAACATATATTGTGGTTCCAATCATGGTCTTAATGCTGGCCCCAATTCCTTCTTCTTCAAAAGGCTCTTCATGCTCAAAAAATATGATCCCCCTGCGTTCAAAGGGTTCTTCGTCATCGGGAGGCATCTCCACGGTAAAGCGCACAATTTGACTTTCCCCCGGAGACAGGGTAAACTGCCGGGGATTGAAGCGGATCAGGCCCGCCAGGGTAGCCTCCAGGGTTCCGCTGTCCCAGAAGACCATTTCGTTTCTCTCATCCAGTAACCAGTCATAAAAATTGGCGGTTAAAAACAATTCCCGGTCCGAATTATTTTTTACCGTTATTGCCCCTGTATCCCTTTCTCCCGGATTAATATTGAAAATAAAGCGGGAAGGTTCCACCCGAATACTGCCCTGAACAGCCAGGGAACAGCCCAATAAAAATATTACAACCATTAAACTGATCAGGGCTGAATACTTAACTCTCCAATTCTCCATAACTCCCTCCTTCCGGGCAGGGAAAGGGGCCGGCACAAAAACCAGCCCCCGGCCTGTCCCTTCAAAAGCATCCTGCTGACAGGGAATTCTTGATTAGGTGGTGTATATGGCAAAAGTAACAGTGGTGGTATATTTGCCAGCCTCTACATTGGCAAAGGGAACCCGGAACTGCATAAAGACAGTCTCTTCATCAAGGGCTCCAAACTCACCTATTTCTTCAAATCCAATAGTAGCTTCTTCCCAGGTAGCGCCGTCATCCAGGGTATATCTCATGTCCATATAGAATTCATGATCGCCAACTCCGGTAAAGGCATCAGCAGAAACAGAAAATCCATAGAGAACATTGCCTAAGATATTGGCTTTAAACATATCACAGGCATGAATATATACATCGCGATCAGGGCCAATTGTGGAAAAACCGGCATTAGCTATATCCAGGAAATTCCAGTCTTTATCCATGGTCCCGGTCAGTTCGGGGTGGAAGAGCATGAAAACACTGTTAGAACCATGATAAAGGGTGGTATCTTCGGTGGGGCCAATGCTCTTAACTTTGGTATAGCCCCGGTTTCCAATTAACTCCAGTTCCAGGTAGCAGGGAATGTAGGCATCGGCCCGGACCGTAACGGTAGCCCTCTGATCATCCCAGTTTTCCCTGATGGTTCCAGTAGTAGTCATGGTCTTAACTACCACGTAATCCCCTCCCGAAGCCCGGGTGGTATCACTCAGAGCAAAGAATTTGGAAGCTGTGTAATTCTCGAAAATCCCCTTATCTGACTCCCAATCACTCCACTGACTGGCCATAACAACACCTGAGAATAACATAATCAGGCAAACCGCTAAGGACAATACAACGACTTTTTTCATTTTCTTTTTTCCTCCTCGTTGGCATTTAGCCATTTTTTTGTGTTGGTCGGATTCACCTCTGGCTCACCTTCACCCTATTGGTGACCAATTAGAAGGTAAAGGGTCTCTGCCTCCAACGCTTAAGATCTTTTTCCAATAACCTTTTTTGCCTCCCTATCATTCCTCTGTTTCTCCCTCTTTCACCCCCTTTGCCCTAATTTGCATCCAGGGCTGGGACAATGTAAAAGTTCAGGGGAAAACTGATCCTGCCCGCAGGAAGTCGGGTATAGTCCTGGATTTTAACTACAAAACCCAGCTCTACCCAGCCTGTTCCTTTTGTGCCTGTAGTAGGTTCCCCCTGACCCAGACATGTAAAATCCTGGTTGCGAATTACCACAGGAGAATTCAAAATCTTAAAGTTTCCCGTTTTTTCTCCAGACAGGGTCAGCTCCACGTGTCCCCGCTCCAGCCCCCCCTCCAGTTCTCCCCGAACCAGGAGTTCCCAGGGGGAATTGGAGGCCATTCTAACTGTGCCTGGAATACTTAACAAAGTCCCTTCCCCTGAAACCAGGCTGGAAATATTAATTCTATCCACTGGGGTTTCAATCTGGAACCAGGAGCCTACTTTCACCTGCAGGGGAATTTTAAACTCATTTATTATTGCACCAGCCCCCAGAGCTCTAATTACCAGAACCGTCTGATAAGAACCAGGGAGATCAGCAGGGTATACATTAATGGTCAGAAATACCGGCAGGTCGGCTGCGTAAGCGGATCCTTCACCTGCTCCCAGAGGAATGAAAATCGGATTTATGCCCACCCAGAAAAAACCCTGGGAACACTCCAGGCTCAGGCGTTGTCCTTCCAGGCTCAGGTTCCTGTTTGTTGTGGCCGGATAACCCTCCAGCCATATTTCCAGGACCTCCACCCCCTCTTCAGCCAGGGGCACTACAGCGCTCACTTTCCTGCTATTTTCTTCGGAGGCTGTAATTGTGCCGAAATTTATAGCTGGCTGTCCAGCCGCTCCTGCCGATATTATGATAAGCAGAATTAAAAGGCCCATTAATAAACAGCTTAACTTCCCTTTCACTCGGATCACCTCAACCTTTTGGCTTTATGAGCCCTGGAGTTTTTTACGGGCAATCATCCCAGGATTGACAGCGGATATCAGCCACCACTCTACCGTCCTGATCCAGGGCTTCCTGGATCAACATAACCATTTCCAGAAAGCTCCGGAAAAAACGCTTTTTCTCAGGCCAATTACCCAGCCACTGGATTTCCCCCTGCCAGGTAGCATGCTGGCGGAATTGAATACGCAGGAGAAAATCTGTGGATCCAAAATTTTTTCGGCGTTCGCCTTTATCCTGGGACAATTGACCCCCTCCTTATTCATCCTCTAATGCCTTAATTTCTCGCATTAACCGGGAGAAACGTTCTCCCTCTTCTTCAATGGAACCCTTTTCTTCTTTCCAGGACCGGAAATTATTGGAGGAAAAAAGGGGGTTAATTTCTGCCAGGCAGCTCTGTAGGAAAAATACCATCTCCAGGAAATTACTGAACCTACCTTTAAAGCCCAGTTTCAAATCTTCTATTTCCCCCTGCCAGTCCCCATTATCAGAGAAGGAAATTTTGACCGAAAATCGATGTTCGATATGGGAAAAATCATTAATCAATTCCACAGCCAGAACCTCCTTTGCCGGACCATAAAACAGCTTATTTAGTACCTTTTTGGAATTATTTCAAGTATAGCAGTCTTAATTAAGTTTGTCAGTTAATTATGGGTTATTTTCCGGTTTTATTGGTGTTAAACCAGGGTTGAATTGGAGTTTAATCGAGGATAAAGCAGGAGCATTTTTCAGTAAAAAAAGAGTTGTTTTCCAGTCAAAAAAAAGTCAGATCAGGGTTAAATTCAGGTTATAAAAAAAAGACCCGGCAGCGGGCCTTTTCCTTTTTAGATTTGCCTCCAGCGGGTTTTAATTAACAGGGTGTCTTCTTCGCTATCGGAATAAAATTCTTTCTTTATGCGCTCCAAGATCCGGGGTATTTCTTCAGGCGCGATGTCAAAAATTATGGCCAGAAAAACCCGAGAGCTTGATTTACAAAAGATATCTCCCTTACGAAGACCTTTTTTTAAAGACCTGCGAACCCCCAGAATTGCTTTTTCCCCCTGTTCCGGGAAACCATTATCCCGAATTTGGACCTGCAGTAAGAAAGAGGGTTTTCCCCCTCGTTCATTCCGGGCTTTTTCCAGCCGGTAAATCACCGAAAACATTTCCATATTACTTTCAAAAGCCCCTTTTTCCTGCTTTCTTCTGCTAATATCCCGGTAGACTTTTTGGGCAAAGACAGGCAGGTTACCTTTTCTTTTCAAAGTTTCTCCCACCTGCCTCAGGCCCGGTGGAATATCCAGCCCGTTATCCCGGAATAAAGAGCTGGCTTCTTCAAACTGGACCAGGGCCAGACCCATTCTTTTTGATGCTATGAGAGCCTTCAAGGAACTGATATGCAGTTTTTCCTCCAGGGGAATAATCCGCAATCCGGCCTCACACAGGTTCCAGGATTCGCCAAATTCTCCCATCATCTGGAGCAGTTCACTGGCTTCAATTATTGCTCGAAGATACAATTCTCGGAAATGATTTTTTTTGGACATCGCCCAGTAAGCGCGGGGAATTTCAGCCAGATAATTCCCCCGGTAAAGGTCCAGGGCTTTGCGGTATAACAATATTCTTTCTTCCAGTGACCTCTCATCATTTATCACTGCCCGCTGTAATAGGTTTTCAAATTCTTCCCCGTCCAGCCAGTAATCGGAGTTTCCATTAAAAGTATATCGTCCCCGACAACTAATAATATACTTTTCTTTGCAATCCTCACTTCCTTTTAATGACTGGCGGAGATAAAAAGCCAGGGCTTTTAAAGCTTCCTGGGGGTTAACACTATCTTCCAGTTGTAAATATCTGTACAGCTGTTCTGCCGACAGGGGCTGATCTTTGTAAGTAAGGAGTACCTGGAAAAAACGCCACCGCTTATTTATCCGCTCCTCATGACGGTAAATAATTTCTCCCCTTCGCCTGACCTCAAAACGACCCAGAGTAAGAATCTTCAGGGTATTATTATCTTCCATATCTGTTTCCCCTTCACTGAATATTCCCTTCCAACAAAACTTTCTCTGCAGTTTAGAAAGCCTGGTTTGAATTGTTAACAGTAGAACTATTTCTTCTATACTTTTTGCTTTATTCCTGCAAGAAAAAGAGAATTTATCAGTATTTGGGTTTTAATCCAAATTAATCAATCTCCAGCAATTATATTCGTCTTTCGCCGTTTTTTGA
>PWFS01000192.1 GCA_003554145.1 Halobacteroidaceae bacterium
CTTACCCCAATCCTCTTTTTGCCTGACCTATCCCTCCGAAAAAAAGAGTTTGAACAGATCTCTTACTTTTCCCTGCTCCTCCCGGTTGGGAAAAGTCCTGCTCGGAAAAAATGGAAACGAGCATTGCCTTCCCCCGGAAAGATGGCAATTTCGTGCTGCCATCATTATGATGAGATGGGTACAAAAAAAAGCCGGCTTTTTTTATAGCCGGCTCCTTTATTTCTTTCCACTTTTCTTTTTTTTCTTTATTCTTTTTCGCCGCAGAGGCGCAGTATTTTTTCCCAGCGCCGGTCAATATAGTCCTGGGCTTCCTGTAGCATATGGCGGTTTTCTTCTTTGAATAAATGGCGGAATCTGCCCTGGACCTTAAACCACTCTTCCAGGGGCTTTTTCTCCTTGGGCTTATAGGTCAGGCGCCATTCACCGTCCTCCACTTCAAACAGGGGCCAGTAGCAGGTATCTACTGCCAGCTGGGTAATTTCTATTCCCTTTTCTTCAGCTGAACGCCAGCCCCGGGGACATACTGCCAGGGTATTGATAAAGGCGGCTCCTTTTTTATCCAGGGCTTTCTCCGCTTTTTTGGTCATGTCCCGCCAGTTGGAGGGCACGGCCTGGGCCACGTATGGAATATTGTGGGCAGCAATAATATCCGTCAATTCCTTGCGGTGCTGAGTTTTTCCGGGAATGACAGAACCTGCTGGACTGGTTGAGGTATCAGCCCCACTGGGTGTTGCTGAAGACCTTTGAATACCGGTATTCATATAGGCACCATTGTCATAACAGACATAAAGCATATTATGGCCCCGTTCCATAGCTCCCGAGAGAGCCTGCAGGCCAATGTCGTAGGTTCCACCATCTCCACCAAAAGCTACAAAATCATAATCTTCATCCGGGATACGGCCTCGCCTGCGCAGTGCTTTATGGGCTGTTTCCACCCCGCTGATAGTTGCTGCTACATTTTCAAAAGCATTGTGGATGTAGGAGCAGCGCCAGGCGGTATAGGGGAAGATTGTGGTAGAAACTTCCAGGCATCCGGTAGCCAGGCCTACCACCACGGGGTTTTTGGCCGCAGCCAGAACCTGGCGGGCGACAATCGAGGCCCCACAGCCTCCACAGAGGCGGTGACCTCCAGTCAAAATTTCTTCTTTTTTGGAAAGTTCTTTTAGATTAGCCATTTTCGCACCTCCTACTCCCTGACTCCGATATAGTTTACACGGTCCAGGGCCTCTCCATCTTTTGCCTTCTGCAGCATGGAGAAGATCCCTTTAAGATGGGAAACATTGGTATCCCGACCGCCCAGACCATAAATGAAGTCATATAGTTTATGCTCCTGACCATAAAGGGCAACGTGCATATCCGTAAAGAGCGGGCCCCCATTATTAGAAAAGGATTCTGCCCGATCTAAAACTCCAATTACCGGAACATGAGCCAGTGCTCGGGCCAGTTCCTCTCCGGGGAAGGGACGGAACATCCGGATTTTAATCAGCCCCACCTTGACTCCCTGCTCCCGCAGTTCATCAACAGCAGCCCTGGCAGTCCCCATGGTGGAACCCATGCCAATCAGGACAATTTCTGCATCATCTACCCGATATTCACTGAAATAGCCATATTCACGACCGGTCAACCGGCCATATTCCTGCCCCACATCTTTTACCGCCTGCAGAGCATATTTCATGGCCTCTGACTGCTGCCGCTTGTGCTCAAAATAATAATCCTGCAAATCCAGGGGACCAACGGTAATGGGGTTTTCCTTATCCAAAAGGGTATGCTCCGGCTTGTACTCACCAATAAATTCCTGTACTTTTTCGGGTTCATTGATGTTAAAGTTTTCCACAGCATGGCTGATAATAAAGCCGTCCAGGTTGACCATTACCGGCAGTAATACATCCTTGTGTTCTCCAATACGGACTGCCTGAATGGCATTATCATAAGCTTCCTGGGCATTTTCCGAGAAAAGCTGGATCCATCCGGAATCCCGGGCTCCCATGGCATCACTGTGATCACAGTGAATATTAATCGGGGCGCTCAGGGCCCGGTTAACTACCGGCATAACAATAGGCAGGCGGGTGGAAGCAGCAATATACACTATTTCCCACATCAGGGCCAGTCCATTAGCAGAAGTTGCTGTCATGGAGCGGGCTCCCCCTGCAGCAGAACCAACAACAGCACTCATGGCGCTGTGTTCACTCTCAACGGTTACAAACTCGGTATCAACTTCCCCATCGGCCACGTACTTAGAGAAAATCTGGACAATTTCAGTCTGGGGAGTAATGGGATAAGCGGCTACAACATCTGGGTTTATTTGTTGCATGGCCTTAGCAATGGCTTCATTGCCTGTCAGAGCTACTCTTTTACTCATCGCTATCCTCCTTCCGACCTTCGGACTCCATTTCAATGGCTGTCTTTTTGGCCGGGCATACTTCGGCACATATTCCACAGCCCTTGCAGTGTTCGTAGTTAATCCCGGTCATTTTGCCTTCCTGGGTTTCGATTGAAGAATCCGGGCAGTAAACCCAGCAGAAAAGACAATGAATACAGTTCTCTTCAATCCATTCGGGGCGTTTGATCCGCCAGCCTCCGGTTTGATACTCGTGGGCATTACCGGCATCAAGAATCAGGCCGCCCCGGGGCAGATCTTTCCATCCAGGTTTCTTTTCCTTGCTCATTCCCCTTGCACCTCCTGAATAGCCCGATCCACAGAGTTCAAGTTTCCTTCAACAATCTCGGGCTTGTTTGAAAATTTGCTGGCAAATTCATCCCTGATCATTTCCCGAAAATCATCCAGGGGCAGCACTTTTCCAACCTTAACCAGGGCCCCCAGCATCGGGGTATTGGGAAATACGCTGCCTATTTCTTCCTGAGAAATTTTGTTGGCGTCCACAGTAAATACCTGTCCGGGCTCCAGGCCCAGTTCTTCGCGAACCTTTTGGGGGTTTCTACTGGTATTGACCAGAACCTTACCACCCGGGGTCATGTTTTCGGTTACATCAACAACCTCCAGCAGGGTGGCGTCCAGCACCACAACAATTTGCGGGTTTTCAATCTGACAATGCAGGGTCATTTTCCCCTCGCTGATCCGGTTGAAAGCAAGAACCGGCGCTCCCATCCGCTCCGGTCCGTACTCGGGGAAGGCCTGAACATTCAATCCCAGGTCCGATGCAACTTTACCGAGAAGCAGGGAAGCAGTTTTCGAACCCTGCCCGCCCCTTCCGTGCCAGCGAATTTCAACTAATTCGGACATACAATTGCCCTCCTTCATTTATTATTGCCCAGGGTGTCCTGGTACAGTTCCAAAAAAAAGCAGCTGTTTCTATAACAGCCGTCCTTCATATACGGCGTTCTGGGGCAAAAAACATTTAAAAATCAAACAGATTCTTAAGATTATTATAACAGAACAGCCTGTACAGGTCAATTCATTTCCGGGCAAAAGGCCCGGCTTCAAACAACAAAAAGCCCCCGGTTCATAATTTATGGGATCGGCTCGGGGGCCAGTCTTTGCACCGCCTCATATTTCCTTGCGACCCTGAAGGGATTTACCCAGAGTGACCTCATCCGCATACTCCAGGTCTCCGCCAATGGGCAGGCCGTGGGCAATCCTGGTTACCATGTAATCAAGGGGTTTTAAGATCCGAGCCAGGTACAGAGCCGTTGCTTCTCCCTCTACATTGGGATCGGTAGCAACAATTACTTCTTTTACCCCGCTATTCTTCAGGCGCTCCAGGAGTTCCTTGATTTTCAATTCCTCCGGCCCTATCCCATCAATGGGAGAAATGGAACCGTGGAGCACATGATAAAACCCAAAAAATTCCCCGGTTTTTTCCATGGCCACAATATCCTGGGGGTTTTCCACCACACACAGCAATTCTCCGTCCCTTCGAGAATCTCTGCAGATGGGACAGGGATCATCCTCAGTCAGGTTACAGCAGCGGGAACAATATTTAATTTTATCCCGGGCTTCCAGAATTGATTCCGCCAGGTCCCTGGCCGCAGACTGGGAACCCGCCAGGATATGGAAGGCCAGCCTCTGGGCGGTCTTGGGTCCAATCCCGGGCAGTCTGGTTAACTGCCCGATCAGGCGGGAGATGGGACGGGCAAAATACTGCATCTTACATTAAACCCGGGATATTAAGGCCCCCGGTCACTTTTTGCATTTCTTCGCTTGCCATTTCCTGGGCCTGACGCATTGCTTCATTAACTGCAGCCAGGACCATATCTTCCAGCATTTCCACATCATCGGGGTCAACGGATTCGGGATCTATTTTGATATCAATTATTTCCTGTTTACCATTGGCAGTTACCTCGATCATGCCTCCCCCAGCATTGGCTTTTACTTCCCTTTCAGCCAGTTCTTCCTGAACCCGGGCCATTTCAGCCTGCATTTTCTGAACCTGCTTCATCATTTTTCCCATATTCATGACTAACAACCTCCTGTTTAAGAATTCAATCTTCCACAATCCGGCCCTCAAATAATTCCAGGGCCTCCTGAACCAGCGGGTCATCCCGCAGGGATTTTCCTTTTTTCTCGGGAGCAGTTTGTTCTTCCTGCTCTTTTATTTTTCCTTCATCCTCCCCCTCCATTATAAACCGGGGAGTAATACCCTGTCCATAGAACTCCTGCAACCCCTGCTCCAGTAAATCCTTTTTCTTTTCCAGCTCCCGGCGATGCCAGTCAAAACGAACCTGCAGGGTCAACCGGTCTTCTTCTATTTTTTTCGGATAAGCATCCTTTAAAAGCGCCTGTAAACGTTGATAGACACTGTTTTCTTCTTTTTTCTTCAACAAAAACTGCAAAAATTCTTCCCACTTTATTTTATCACCCCGGGGACTACCCTTAATTTTCTTCTCACCTTTTTTTCTCTCTGCTTTTTTCTCTTCCTTCTTTTTTTCTGCTTTCTGTTCTACTTCCTGATCCACCCGCTGTTCTTTTTGCTGTTCTTCAACCCTGATCTTCTGTCCCGGGGAGGATACACTTTTTCCCTCTCCCTGAACCTTTTCTATATCTTTCCCGGGGCCTTCTTCCTGCAGAGAAGGTGTAGTTTTTTCAATGTAAACTTCCTCATCGGGAGAGGATGGTTCTTTAGATACTCCGGCCAGCCGGAGCCCGGCCATTTCCAACAGCAGGAAGGGGTGGCTGGAATGATCCATATCTTTTTCCATGCCGGCCAGAATATCCAGCATGGTCAATAGTTCAGAGCGCTGTAGATCGCGACCCAGGTTGAACAGTTCTTTTTTATCCTCTGGAGGCAGGGCCAGAAGTCTGGTTTCAGATCCACACTCTTTCAAAATGAGCAGGCTGCGAAGGTAGGAGGTTAGATCGCTCAATACCTGGCGAGGTTCTTTGCCCTTTTCCTCAATTTCCTGCCAGGTGGCAAAAAGAGAGGGAATATCACCGGCCATTATTTTTTCCACTACCCGGGCCAGCTCGCGTCGATCCAGACGCCCCAGCAGTTCATAAACCTGATCCCCTTCCAGGGAGCCACCCGCAAAGGAAAGAGCCTGATCCAGGATGGATATTGCATCCCGGAGCCCCCCCTCGGCTGCTTCGGCAATGGCCTGCATGGCCTGAGGACTGGCCTTAACTCCTTCTTCTCCGCAGATATATTCCAGGTAATCTATAATGTCAGAATGAGTATGCAGGCGCAGATCAAAGCGCTGACACCGGGAATGAATGGTGGGCAATACTTTGTGGGGTTCGGTTGTAGCCAGGAGAAAAATTACCCGGGGCGGCGGGTCTTCCAGGGTTTTTAAAAAAGCATTGAAGGCTTCCCTGGTCAGCATGTGAACCTCATCTATAATATAAACCTTGTTTCGTCCTTCGGTGGGCGAAAAAGAAACTGTGCCCTTCAGGGCCCTGATCTCATCAATACCCCTGTTGGAGGCAGCATCAATTTCCACCATATCCATGGATTTACCCTCCTGATGGCGGCGGCAGGATATACAGACCCCGCATGGCTCAGGAGTCGGTCCTTCATGGCAGTTAACCGCCCGGGCCAGGGCCCGGGCAATAGTGGTTTTTCCAGTCCCCCGGGGCCCACAGAAAAGATAGGCATGATTAACCTGTCCCTTTTCCAGAGCATTGATCAGGGTCTTAACCACCGGTTTTTGTCCGACAATATCGGCCATCCGGTGGGGTCTATATTTTCGATAAAGGGCCATATAAGGCATGATAATTCCTCCCCTTTAGCTCAATTCGTCAAGTCCGGTTACTCTCCTGCTCCGAAAACAAAAAACCCCCGGATGGGGGTAAAAATTGGCCGCACACCTGCCTTCGAATTGACTGCCCGGACGTTACCTGAACAGTTAGCTCCCTCCAGGAACCCCTGCGGCACCCGAAGGATTCCACTTACCGCTGCTCCCTCCCGGGCCTGACGGGGTTGGTGGATCTTCGTCGCGCAGGACCCGGAGTTCAACACCACTTATCCAGGTCAGGCTCCGAACAGAACAACCCTCGGGCAGGAATTAAGCCCTGCTATAGCGGATTGCAGGTACAGGGTACCGCTAGTCCCCCGCCTAGTGCGGCCAAACCTTATTGGCGAATAAAATGGCGGAGAGGGAGGGATTCGAACCCTCGGAAGGCGGAGCCTTCACACGCTCTCCAGGCGTGCCTGTTAAGCCGGACTCCAGCACCTCTCCGCAAATCTATTTAAAACTTGGCGGAAGGGGAGGGATTCGAACCCTCGTGGCAGTCTCCTGCCAACTCGATTTCGAGTCGAGCTCCTTCAGCCGGACTCGGACACCCTTCCCTTTCTCAAATCTCGGAAAAAATCACTCAGAACTTTACTACATTCACCGGCCAGAACTCCGCCCTGATAGGAAACCTGATGGTTAAAACCCCTGTATTCATAAAGATTTAACAGGGATTCAATGGCCCCTCCCTTGGGATCGGCAGCTCCATAAACCAGGCGTTCTACCCGGGCCAGCATGATGGCCCCGGCACACATGGGGCAGGGTTCCAGGGTCACATAAAGGGTGCTGCCCTCCAGTCGCCAGGTCCCCAGCCGGCGGGCCGCTTCCTGCAGGGCCAGAACCTCGGCGTGAGCTGTTGGATCCTGCTTTTTTTCCCGCAGATTGTGACCCCGACCCAGGATTTCACCCTCAGGGCCAATTAAAACGGCCCCAATAGGAACCTCCCCCAACCGGGCGGCTTCCCGGGCCTCTTCTAAAGCCAGTTCCATGAACGACCGGTCTTGCTTCTCCATGTAAATACCTCTAATTTCACAACCCTCCCCCAGGGGAGAGTCGGAACACCCTTATTTTGCGCAAGCTAATTGTAACAAACTTTCCCGGGGTTGTCAAGAAAATAGCGCTTCATCCCTGCCTTTTCCCTGCTCCTGCCCTCCCCGGCTATATACCGGGTATATGGCGAAAATGGCCAGGGGGAAAACATAACAGAGGAAGGCATAGGGACCATAATCCAGAACTGAAATCCCGGTCAGGGCCGAAATTATAACTACGTTAACATTCCAGGGGATTATGGGAGCCAGAACCGTGCTGGAATCAGATATGGTCCGGGCTAAAACAGGAGCAGGGATACCCAGCTCCCGGTATTTTTTTCTGTAAAAACCTGCGGTAAGGACAATGCCTACGGTCTGATCAAAAGCAGTTAAAAAGCTGCCCATCAACCCCGAGCGCAAAAGCAATTGTCCCCTTTTTTCTATGCGGTCAATGGAGGACTGCAGCAGGGCCTGCAGGACCCCCGCTTTTTCCAGCAGAGAACTGAGGGCAATCACCGCACCCACGATAAAGACAACTTCCACCATACCCAGCATCCCTCCCCCCAGCAGGATTGAATTTAACTGTGGAGAACTGGTGGTTGGAGCAAACCCGTTTATCAGGAAATTCAGGACCTGCAGTCCGGGAGTACCCTGAACAAAAATAGCGAGCAGCGCTCCTCCACCCACCACGGTCATCATGGTAAGCAAAATATTGATCCCCAATAAGGGCAAAACAATGGTAAGGATCGGCAGAACAAAAAGCAGGGGGGAAAGATTAAAGCTGCCCCGGAGATCCTCCTGTAGACTGATTATCATTTCCCCGTTATCCACCGGGGCAAAAAAAGCACCCAGGACCAGGTAAAATAGGATGGCCAGCAAAAAAACAGGGATAAAAGTATTTTTCATATGCCCAATTAAATCTCGATACTGAACC
>PWFS01000166.1 GCA_003554145.1 Halobacteroidaceae bacterium
ATTTTGGGATCCAGAATATCCCGCAGGCCATCGCCAAAAAGATTAAAACACATCACGGTAATCATAATGGCCAGGGAAGGGAAAATTGCAGTCCAGGGAGCCAGTTCCATATAGCGGCGGGCTTCACTCAGCATGGAGCCCCAGGAAGGGGTGGGAGGTTGAATGCCCAGCCCCAGAAAACTCAGAGCAGCCTCGGTCAGTATTGCTCCGGAAAGGGCCAGTGAAGCCTGAACAATAACCGGGGCCAGAACATTGGGCAGAACATGTCTGCCCAGAAGGCGATAATCTTTTACCCCCAGTGCTATTGCAGCCGAAACATATTCTTCCTCCCGCACTGACAGGACCGAAGCCCGGACCAGGCGGGTAAAGACGGGCATATTGGTAATACCGATTGCCACCATGGTATTGGTCAGCCCAGGACCCAGAACCGCTATAACCACGAGTGCCAGGAGAATAGAGGGAAAGGCAAAAAGAATATCCATAAACCTCATAATCAGGCTGTCCAGGAGACGTCCATAATAGCCGGCGATAAGACCAAAAAACAGGCCAGTCCCCACTCCAATACTGACTGCAATTATTCCCACCTGCAGAGAAACTCGGGCTCCGAAGATAATTCGGCTGAACTCATCCCTGCCATAGCGATCTGTCCCAAAGGGATGATCCAGGGAAGGGCTATCCATCCGCCGTAAAACATTCATGTCAGTGGGGGAATGAGGGGCAATCAAAGGCGCCAGGATAGCCACCAGCACCAGCAGGATTATTCCCACCGCGCCAACAGTTCCTATGGGGTTATGTTTCCATCTTTTCAGGAACTCTATAATCTGTTCTGACACGGTTGCACCACCCTATTAAGGTTTATTAAGCAGTTATCTTCCTGGAAAAAACAGCAGGTTACTGGATTTTGATAGCCCTGATTTTTTGTAGGTAGAAAGAGACCAATAAAGTTGTACCTGTTGAAAAGCTCCCTTCTTGTTCTGATAGCACTGAAGTCTGGTTGGGAATGGTGAAAAAAGATTTTAGTGGAATTTCCCCTACAGGGGTCAGGAGGCCCCCTACTACAATTAAGCCATAACTTGAAGTAACCGATCCTGAGGATGGCCAAAAAAATTGCTGTCAGGGAAAGGCCAGAGCTTTAATTGTGAAATGAGATTTTTCCTGACAGGCCAAGAAAACCGTTTTGAAATTATCTGGATCCGTAGCTTAACTGCGGATAAGAGCAAGAGAAAAAACAAGGGTTGCTTATTGCCGGGTTCGGCAAGAAACATCCAGGCTGGAGCAACTCTGCGATTCTGCAAAAACCTTAAGTGGAGTTGGCAATTGACAACCCTTATCCTCCTATCCTGATAAATGGGCAACAAACAGTAAACCTGGGTATCCCTTAAGCTTTATTCTGTTTTAGCCAATAACCTTCAGTTTAAACTGCTGGCGCCCTTCTATTTATGAATTGCCGAAAAGGAAGGGAATAAACTGTATACCAGCAAAATTAATCTGCAACATTCCCTCTCCTTTTAATCGCATACCGGACATTGCCCCAGATGGATCACACTGGGGAGAAAAGAAATCACATCAAATTCCTGGATCACGGTTATCGGGTCTTGACCAGGGGGATAAACAGTAACGATGGATGTAGCGCTGCCACTGCAAAACATAACTGGAGGGACATCCAGGTCCACAATTGTAGCAATCACTTCCTGAAAGATATATTCAATATCTGCATCCGCTTCCCCGGTAAGGGGGCCACTCATCGTCCAGCCAAAGGGCAGCGAGTCCCAATCACCGAATTCCGGGCGGGAGGGCATGAAAAAAGATCCTTCGCCACTGACAGTTCCACTGATTTCTGGGGTAGAGATGGTAAGATCGCATTCCAGTTGCCATGTTCCCTCCAAACCAGAACAATTCCAGGCAATTCCAGCCATACTGTATTCTGTCCCTGAAAAGAGCAAATCGATACTTGCACAATTGGAAGTAGGGTCATCATCATCATCGGGAATACCACTGAAAAAAACAGCCTTAACAGTTTTGTCTCTATCCATTAAAACCACAGTCTCAGCACTACCTGTGTCTACTACCTCCCCAACCCATTTTTGGAACTGCCATCCAGCATCAGGGGTTGCAGTTAAATCTACCAAACTATTCTTATCATGAGTATGATCGCCTAAAGAAGGTGTAACTGTCCCCTCTCCTTCTTGCTGAACGGTGAGGGTATACGTTGTTGATTGGGAGTCGCATCCCCCTGTAAAGAAAAGCAACAGAGATACAAACAAAAACAGAAAAAGTATTTTTTTCCCGGGAAGCATCCTTTTACCTCCTTTTAAAAACATTTGATTGCCAGGCACTCTGTCCTTTTTTCCTACCAGTTTCCCCTCCGACTCCTCAGGCCTCCGAAGCACCAGGTTACTGTCAGCCGAACAATCCTCCCAAACGCTGGCGAGGTTTCTTAAATCCTTTTACGTGTACAGTTCGGGTAAATATTCGAGTTTCAGTGTAGGAGTTTCATGGACAGATTGTGCTGGAGGAGTTGTCTTTTACAACCCCTCAGAAAAAATGAGTGTAGGCAAATCAGACTGGAGGTAGGATGCAACCGGAAAATTTTTGCGACTGGAAAAGGCTTTTTACTCCTGCCTTATTATAACCTGCCGCAGAAAATTATTATTATCGCCTCCATTTGAACTGCACCAGGACTAACACTGTTTCAATCTGTGCTAATTAAATGTGCAGCTAAACTGCTTTCGGTTTAAGGCCACCCGGTACACTGAAAAATATTGGATTCTTTGTTCATCTATCCCGGGTGGGATTAAGTTTTTTAATGCAAAATTTTCTGCCTTGAGCGGGAATTCAAGGTAATTTTGCGTCCAGCGGTATTCGGCCCCAACACCCGTTTTAACCAGCCAGTACTAAGTTTTGCGGTTTTATCCCCCAGCTTTGCTGGCCAGAGAACTGCAAGTTGCAAAACGAAAATTCCAGGGCTGATAAAAGGGCTTCTTTCATTAAAACCAACCAGTAAATAAAATGCCCCGCTACCCTCCTTTTTTTGTTCAGGCCAGGGGCAAACCTGGTCCTGTCCAGGATTTATCCTGCCCAACGTAATTCCGGATCAACTGGATCCAGGCCCGGAGTTTTTTAAAAGGACTCGGCAATAGGACCAAACAATTATGGCAAATCATCCCCCCCCAGGCGGGAGAATTGTGGTTCTTTTGATTAAACCTGTTACAATATTGGAGTATAGGGAGTTCTCTCGTTTTATTTTTGGCTTCTTCAAAGCAAATATTCTCCACTAAAAGGCTAATTTCCTTTTTTCTAGCATTTTTGCAGTTTCAGGCCCATTTTTGGATTTTTGGAAAGCTGTTTTGCTTAATAACCTGCCGGATTTTTCTCCTGTATAATCTAATTTTCACAAACGGGAAACACGCAGGTCAGTTTTTTAATCTTCCTTTTTTTCTTAAAAACAATCCTCCGGTAACAAGTCTTCTCCAAGAGGCAACTCCATTAAATGCTGCCGGGCCTTGCACTATTAACCTACTGATATTTAATCCGGGGATCAATAAAGGTATAGAGAATATCGACCACCATATTAACCAGGGCGAAGAAAACAGCAATAGTCAGAACACAGCCCATAACCACGGGATAATCCCGATTGTGAATTCCGGTTAACAATAATCTCCCCAGTCCCGGAAGGGAAAAAATCTGTTCAATAATCACCGCTCCCCCCAAAAGATACCCCAACTGCAGTCCGACTAAGGTCAGTACCGGGATCAGGGCATTTTTTAAAGCATGACGGTAAATAACTAGTCTGCCGGGCAATCCCTTGGAACGGGCAGTTCGAATATAATCCTGGCGGAGAACTTCCAACATGGCCGATCGGGTCATCCGGCTTACTGAACCCGCCATACTGGTTCCCAGGGCAATTACTGGCAAAATCAATATCTGCAGAGCAATAAGGGGTTCATGCCACAGATGGACAAAACCAATGGGGGGATGCCAGTTAAAAACCAGAGAAAAGAAAAGGATCAAAAGCACAGCTACGGCAAAATTGGGCAGGGAAACTCCGATAAGGGCAAAAATGCGGATAACAAAATCACTGCTCCGATTCTGCCTGACCGCAGAGGCAATTCCCAGAGGCAGGGCCAGGACAACAGAAAACAAAACCCCTCCCAGGGCCAGTTGCATGGTCACCATAAACCGGCGGGCAATTTCCTGGCTAACGGGTATACCTGTAAGCAGGGAATACCCGAGATCGCCCTGCAAAAGCTGACCCAGCCAGCTGAAGTAGCGGACAAAAAAAGGTCGATCCAGTCCCAGGTCCTGCCTGATCTGCTGGGCCAGTTCCTCAGTACCCTCAATTCCAAGAAAAATTCTAACCGGGTCACCGGGAACAAAATTCATTGCGGCAAATACCAGAAAGGTAACTCCCAATCCCAGGGGAATTAAGGCCAGGATCCTTTTTATCAGATATTCTTTTATTGCCACCACCTCCCCGCCCGGTATTTAAAAGGGCCTGCCAGCATCAGCAGGCCCTTAGCTCCTACTTCTAATTGTCGATAGTTACATGCTTGAAGAAACCCTCACTCTTATAAGAAGTGGGCTCAAAACCTTCCACCCCTTCAGCAATAACATAGAAACTATAAGGGGAATTCAAAAACAAATTGGGAGCCAGTTCATTGACCAGTAATTTTTGAGCTTCAGCATAGATTTCATAGCGGGCATCGGGATCTACTTCTACCCGGCCTCTTTCCACCAGGTCATCAAATTCTGGATCGGAAAAGCCCCAGACATTGGCACCACCAGTGGTGTGGAAGAAGAAGTAAAGGGCTCTTTCCGGGGTTAACCCACCACCATTAAGACCGACCATGCTCATATGATCACGGTTGATCCAGGCGTCAATATAGGCGCCCCACTCCACCATGTCAATTTCTGCATCTACTCCAATTCCCCTGAGCTGCTCCTGAATAACTACTGCAGTATCAACCATATAGGCATAAGCTGGAGAGGCGGTAATGGAAATTTCCAACCCATCCCCATAACCTGCTTCAGCCAATAATTCCCGAGCCCGATCTGGATTGTGCTGATAGGAAGGATATTCGGAAATATCCACTGCCCACAGTTCCTGAGAAGGAGGTACTGGACCTGTAATATCGGCAAAGCCATCAAAAGCAATATCAGCGATTACCTCCCGGTCAATGGCATAGCTCATTGCCTTCCGGACCAGGGGATCATCAAAGGGTTCTTCGGTTACATTAAAAGCCCAGTAGGTGTAGTCAAAGCTAGGATATTCAACTACCTCCAGACCCGGGCGGCCCCGGAGAATCTGGGCACCCTCTGGAGATAGGTCTGTAATATGAACCTGTCCGGTTCTTACTGCAGCTATTTGTGCTGATTCATCTTCCATGATCAAAAAGCGAAGGGCATCCACCCGGGGCAGGCCTTCTATATAATAATCTTCATTGGCCTCCAACAGGGTATAATTATCCGGAACCCATTCGGTTAATTTGAAAGCACCGGTTCCCACGGCAACATCCATCAGGTCTCCTTCTTCCTCTACTACTTCCTGAGGAACAATCTTGGCATAGGTATGGGCCACATTGATCAGAAAATCAGCAAAAGGTTCTTCCAGGTGAAAAATAACCGTGTAATCATCCGGGGTTTCTACTTTTTCCACCATTTCAAAATAGGTTTTGGCCAGTGAACCCAGATCCGGGTCCACCATCCGCTCAAAGCTGTACTTAACATCGGCAGAAGTCATTTCCCGACCATTGTGAAATTTAACTCCCTCCCGCAGCTCAAAACGGTAGGTGGTATCATCAATAATTTCCCAGTCTTTTGCCAGTTCAGGCTGAATATCACCTTCGGGAGAAATTCCCAGGAGAGCATCATAAACCCGATTATAAATCTGAATGGAGGAATGGGCCGGGACGGTATGAGGATCAAAACCTTCAGCCTCTGTACCCTTGGCCACCACCAGGACATTTTCGTCGGCCTGGGCTTCCACTCCCATTGTCATAAGCAGCATCAACATCGCAATAAAAATTCCTGTACTCCGCACTAAACTCTTCATTGAAAACAAAATAAAACCTCCTTTTTTTGAAACAGTTTTCCAATGAACCTCAACTATCAAGTCTGCCCTTGCCGCTGTTTCTCCAAAAATTTGCGTGAGCCCTTTCCACCAGTACTTTTTTCATTTACCCTTAAAAAGTCAGAGAGGGAAACCGGATAAATCAGCCTATTACACTCCTTAAATTTCCCTTTTCTTTTTCCAGTAAAAATTGAGCCTGTTCCCGGTTAACTCCTTTTTTGTACATAACCACCCCCTCTTTCAAACTGTAACCGCTGGCTTCCAGGTATTTTCCTGCCTGCTCCTCCGAGGCTCCGGTAATAGCGGAAAAAATTCGGCAGGCGCGAGCCCGCAGCTTGAAATTGCTGGGTTTTAAATCCACCATCAAATTGGAATAAACCTTTCCCATTTTGATCATCAAAGTAGTGGAAATCATATTGAGGACCATTTTCTGAGCAGTACCTGCTTTCATCCGGGTTGATCCGGTTACCACCTCTGGACCAACAACGGGAGTAATTGCAATTTCAACAATTGCATTAACATCAAGTCCTTTATTGCAGGCCAGTCCAATGGTTAAAGCCTCCTTTTGCCGGCTTTTTTTTAGAGCACCGAGAACAAAAGGTGTTTTTCCCGACGCAGATATACCCAGGACGGCATCTTCAGCCCCAACACCCTGTTTTTCCATCTCCTCTGCTCCGGACTGTTCAGAGTCTTCTTCCCCCTCCCGGGCAGAAAAAATAGCCCTTTCTCCTCCGGCCATAATTGCAACAATTCGCCCTTCCTCCAGGCTAAAAGTTGGTGCACATTCCACTGCATCAAGAATCCCCAACCGGCCGCTGGTCCCCGCCCCTACATAAAATAGTCGTCCCCCAGAAGTCATGCGGCTTAAGATAGCATCCACAGCCCGGGCAATACAATCCAGTTCCTGGGCCACTGCCCCGGCCACCAGGGCATCCTCTTCATTAATCAATTGCACCACCTGCCGGGTGGGCAACCGGTCAATTTCCCTGGTGCTGGGGTTTCTGGCTTCGGTAATAAGATCTGTTCCGGGCTTTTTCACGGGTTAAACCTCCCATCAGGTTTTAGTTCTGCTCAGAGCCACGCGGGTTTTACTCAAAGCCTTCTGGGCTTTATCAAACTCCCTGGTAACAACGCCCAAAAAAAGGCAATCAACCGCAACCAGTTGAGCCAGCCGGGAGGCCATTGCGCTTCCCCGAAAGGGCGTTTCAGGTGAGGGAATAGGAATTATTTTCTCAGCCAGATCGGCTACCGGAGAGCGATAGCCAGCAGTTATGGCAATTATCTCGGCCCTGTTTTCCTGGCTAAGCTTTAGGGATCGAATTAAATCAACAGTTCTCCCCGAATGGGAAATTGCAATTACCAGGTCCCCCTCCTCCAGAAGAGAAGCCTGAGTTTCCTGGGCATGGCTTTCAATGATGGCTTCCGCCCTATAACCAATTCTCTTAAATTTCTGCTCGGCATCAAGGGCAACAATTCCTGATGCTCCAAATCCGAAAAAGAAAAGACGCCGGGCTTTAATTATTTTCCGGGCGCAATAGTCAATATCGGCGGTATTAAGAAGTTCTCTGGTCTTGTTCAACGACTCTTCATATATGGGGAAGATCTTGGCAGAAATAGTTTCCATATCATCATGGGGCTCAATTTCCCCGTAAATTTTTTCCACGGGGTTGCGAGCCTCGCTGCGGGCCAGTAAAATTTTAAGCTCCTGAAAACCAGAATAACCGAGGGTTTTACAGAACTTGACGATAGTAGCTTCGCTAACACCCGCCTCCCGGGCTACCCGGGTTATGGAATGGCTAACTATCTCTCTTCTGTTATGCAGGACATAGTCCGCCACTTTTTTTTCCGCGGGCTTAAATGAATCATAAATTCCTTCAATATTTAGCTCTACGGAAAGAATATTTTCCCCCATCAAATCACCTTCTTATTTATGTAATTGAACATCTCAGTAAAATTTCCTTTTTAAA
>PWFS01000027.1 GCA_003554145.1 Halobacteroidaceae bacterium
CGGAGGGGCCACACCTGTTCCCATCTCGAACACAGAAGTTAAGCCCTCCAGCGCCCATGGTACTGCGGGAGAAATCCTGTGGGAGAGTAGGTCGCTGCCGGATACTTTTTTACCCCCGTCTTACTCTGGCGGGGGTTTTATTTTTTCGGGTGCCGGTTATTTGCTCCCGGAAAAAGGACTTTGAAATTGAAGGAAGAATAAAGAAGAATTGAAAGATAAATACAAAGTAGGAGATAAAAAATGCAAATTGTAATCGTTGAAGATTCTATGACCACCAGGGTCCTTTTTCAGGATCTGCTGCAAAAAGAGGGTTATGAGAGGATTAAGACCTGTTCTTCACCCGCTGAACTTTTTTCTTTTTTAAAGTCCAACACCCCCGATTTGATTTTGATGGATGTTGTAATGCCGGGAATGGATGGGCTGCAGGCCTGCCGGATGCTCAAAAAAGATGAAAAGAACAGGGAGGTTCCCATTATTGTAATTACCAGTAAAGTTGACCCCGCTGATTTACGGGCGGCTTTTTCAGCCGGGGCTTTTGATTTCATAAAAAAACCGGTCAATCCGGTTGAATTTGTGGCCCGGGTCCGGTCAGCCCTGACCTTAAAACAGGAAATGGACCGCAGGAAAGCCCGGGAAAAAGAATTAATAAAAGTAACCGAATTACTGGAAAAGGCCAATGAACAATTAAAAATCCAGGCCTCCCAGGATGGTCTTACCGGGATTGCCAATCGCAGGTTTTTGGATTTTAAACTGGAACAGGCCTGGTCCCGGGCCCGGGAAAAAAAAGAATGCCTGACCCTGCTGATGGTAGATATAGATGATTTTAAAAGTTTTAATGATTTTTACGGGCACCTTGCAGGTGATGAATGTCTAAAGCGACTGGCGCAAATATTCCAGGAGAATTTAAAAAGCCCCCGGGATGTGGTCTGTCGCTATGGTGGTGAAGAATTTGTCTTCCTGCTGCCGGGGAAAAACCCGCCTGGTGGCTGGCAGAGTGCTGAGGCCCTGCGGCAGCTGGTAGAGGATGAGGGGATCGAACACCGGGGGACGGAGGGAGAAACAGGGGTGACCGTCAGTATTGGGGTGGCTACATATCAACCGGGACTCGAGATGGCTTCCTCCCAGGAACTTTTGAAAAGGGCTGATGAGTCCTTATATCAGGCTAAAACAGAAGGGAAAAACCGGGTTTGGCCCGGCCCTTCTTCTCCGGTTCTTTGCCCGGAATAACGGGGTTGCAGTCTAAGGCCGGGAGTATTCGGGTAATTGGGGTTGGATGCAGGTCAAAAAAGATATTCCCGGAGGAATAGAAGGAGGCCCGTGATGATAGAATTAAAGAATCTTTCCAAGAGCTATAATCGGGGGCAGATCCAGGCGGTAAGCGACCTGGACCTGGCAATTAAAGGGGGAGAAATATTTGGGTTCCTGGGTCCCAATGGGGCCGGTAAAACAACCACCATAAAAATGATGGTGGGTTTATTAAAGCCCGACGCAGGGCAGGTAAAAATTAAAGGTTTTGATATCCAAAAAAACCCTCTGGAGGTAAAAAAGAGAATCGGTTATGTGCCCGATCAACCGGATGTTTATGAAAAACTGACCGGACTGGAATACCTGGACTTTATGGCCGATGCTTACGCCGTCCCACTGGAACAGCGGTTAGAAAAGATGGAAAAATTACTGGAAAAGTTCCAGATGGAAAATGCAGTATTTGACCTGATCCAGAGTTATTCCCATGGAATGCGCCAGAAAATTGTCCTTATCGGATCCCTAATACCTGATCCGGAGGTGCTTATAATAGATGAGCCCCTGACCGGACTGGATCCAAAATCATCCCACATTTTTAAAGAAATGATGCGCTCTCGATGTGAAGAGGGGAAAATTGTGTTCTTTTCCACCCATATCCTGGAGGTGGCAGAAAAGTTTTGTGATCGAGTGGGAATTATTAATAAGGGGAGATTAATTGCCCTCGGGACCCTGCAGGAGTTACAAAAACAGGCCCAGAGAAAGGAATCCCTGGAAAGCATTTTCCTGGAGCTGACTGCATCATGAGGTGGAGTAAGCTCTGGATTTTAATCAGGATTAATTTAAAGGTTACTTTTGGTTTTTCTGCCTGGCTTTATTATTTTCGCAAGAGGGATCGGCGTTTTTGGGGAGGACTGGGAATTTTTGCAGCAGTTTTAGCCGGGGTGGCCCCCCTTTTTTATTTTTATTTGCTTTTGCTCCAGGAAACAGCTGCGGAACTGGCAGGGACCGGCTGGGAAGGAGTTATAATCACCTCCGGGGCTGTTCTGGCCAGTGCCCTGGTTTTTTTCCTGGGACTGGTCTATGTAATTTCAGCTTTCTACTTTGCAGATGATCTGGACCGGCTGATCAGTATGCCCTTTAAGCCGGCAGAAATATTGGGCGGGAAATTTTTTGCTGTTCTTTTCTCGGAATATCTGACCATTGCACCTTTTTTTATCCCCACTCTGTTGGTTTATGGACTGCAGGTGGAAGGGGGTTTGCTCTACTGGTTTTTTGCCATTATAATATATTTACTGCTTCCGGTAATTCCCCTGATAATTGTTTCTCTGGGGACTATTTTACTGATGTCAATAACCAATTTGAGCCGAAATAAGGATTTATTACGGATCCTGGGAATGGTTCTTCTGGTTGTGGTCCTTTTGGGCTTTAATTATCTGGTTACCCGCCTGCCGGAAGGCGGAGAAATGGAGTTTATGCTGGAAATTATGCAGGAGCCGGAGGGCATGATTTCTATTACCGGCCGGGCCTATCCACCTTCAATCTGGATTACAGAAGCTCTTACCGCAGCAGGGGCCGGGGATAGATTATTGAACCTGGGGCTTTTCGCAGGAGTATCCCTGCTGGGACTTTTGGGGTTAATGGTGGGAGCAGATCGACTTTTTTTCCCGGGCTTAATCGGTGGACAGGAGATAACTATCGGTGGAAAAGTAAAACCGGGCCTTCTGCAGAAAAAGGTCCGGTCCAGGTCACCGGTTTTAAGTATAGCCCTGCGGGAAATAAAAATCCTGATCCGGGTCCCAATTTATCTGTTTAACAGCATCCTTATACTGATTATTGCGCCGGTGGCCCTCTTTTTCCCTCTATTACTGGGAATGGGAGGAGTTAATATCGATGAATATATTGCCCTGATTGAACCTGATCTTTTAAAGTTAGGTGGGGCAGGCTTTTTCGCACTGCTGGGCTTTATTGCGTCCGCTCTATCCAGTTCAATTTCCCGGGAGGGAAAACTATTCCGTATTTCCCAGCAGATACCGGTTCATCCCAATTATCAGGTCCTGGGGAAATTAATCTCCGGCCTCCTTATTTCCTTATTGATTGTGCCCATTATTATCCTGGCGGCCATAATAATATTTCCCTGGAGTCCCCTGGATATAATTATCATTTGCCTCCTGGGACTTTTACTATCCGTTCCCCTTCTGGCTTTCAGCCTGCTGATCGATTTGCTGCGACCCTATTTTAACTGGCAAAACCCCCAGCAGGCAATCAAGCAGAATATAAATGTTTTGATTGCCATGGTTGGCGGCTTTTTAATTCTGCTGGGGTTGGGCTATGTAATGGTTTATCTGCTGGAACGGGGACTGGGAATAAACTGGATCTTCCTACTGACCGGAATTGGGGCGGGATTGGCCGGTCTGATTTTTCTCCTGATTTTATTCCAGGTGGCTCCCCGGCGTTACCGGGATATCAGCCTGTGAGTTGAATAATTTTTATTTGCAAGGGTGGGGAGCAAAGGATGAATAACGACTTTATTTACTTCCTGGGAACCGGGGGTTCCCGCCATGTCATGGCTGAACAGCTCCGTTCCACAGGAGGAATTTATTTCCAGGTCCAGGGGGTTAAAGGGATTATCGATCCCGGACCGGGGGCTTTAACTGCAATGCTCAAAGCTCTGCCCCCCCTGCGGCCTGAGGAACTGGATGGGATAATTTTAAGCCATGGTCATATTGACCATTGTAATGATGTTAACCTTTTAATTGATGCCATGACCCGGGGTGGTTTGGAAAAAAGGGGAATTCTCTGGGCCCCAGAGGGGATTATTGGCGGGCCCGATCAGGTTTTATTCAATTATCTTAAGCCTTATTTGCAAAAAATTGAAGTTTTGCAGGGAAAGAGTAATTATCGGCTGGGGAACTTAACTTTTTCTACCTCGGGGGTTCATCGCCATGGTATGGAGACCTATGGATTTTCCTTTGATTTGCCCGCCGGCAAACTCTCCTTTTTAACCGATACCGCTTTTTACCCGGAACTAACCCGGGAATATCAGGGGGCCCGCTGGTTGGTTATAAACCTGGTCCTGGAAAAAAACTGCGGGGGCGCTCAGCATCTGGATATTGATGGTGTCGCCCGAATAATCAGGGCCATTCAACCCCGAACTGCAGTTATTACCCATTTTGGGAAATCTATTTTACATCGGGGGCCGGAGCAGGTTGCGGCCCGATTGCAGAGAGAAACCGGCGTAGAAAATATTATCGCTGCAGTTGATGGACAGAAAATACCCCTTTGAAATTCGGTTCTCAGCCTTGACCGGGGAAGTTTTTTCTGATATATTAATTTCAGAATTGAATAATATGTCTTCAGGGCGGGGTGAAATTCCCCACCGGTGGTACAGCCCACGAGCTCCATTGGAGTTGACCCGGTTTAATTCCGGGGCCGACGGTTAAAGTCCGGATGGGAGAAGACTTTTTTATTATCAGGGCCCTGAGTTATTCTCGGGGCTATTCTTTTTGAGGAGGTAATCAGTGGTGAAAAAAATCAACAAAATGGTTCTGGGTGGTATTCTCAGTGGAATTTCCGTTATCCTGGCAGTTTTAATCCATTTTCCAATCATTCCGGCAGCAGGGTTTTTGCTTTATGACCCGGCTGATATTCCCATTTTAATCGGGGGGTTTATGCTGGGTCCCGCAGTAGGGGCGGCCATGGCTTTTGTGGTCTCAGTTCTTATGGCAGTTTTTACCGGGCAGGGAGGACCGATTGGAGCCCTGATGCATTTTCTTTCCACAGGCACCCTGGTTATTGTAGCCAGCTATATTTATATGCAAAACCGCACCCGCAGGGGAGCGGTTCTGGGCATGCTTGCCGGTAGTGTGGGGATGGTCCTGATGATGGTTGTGGGTAATTTAATCCTGACTCCAATCTATATGGGGGTTTCTCGGGAAGTGGTCTGGGGCATGCTTTTACCGGCAATTATTCCTTTTAATATGTTAAAAGCCGGCATCAATTCCGTTTTTACCTTCCTGGTTTATAAGAAGGTCAGCCAGTTTTTGCGGTCCATTGCGGACTAAAAAACCCCCAGGTTTAACCTGCGGGTCAAAAATTCCCCGGCCTGGAAGAGGGTTTTTTAAAGGAGAAGAAAAACAAACCCAGCCGAGACGGGTTTGAGTTATACCCAGAAAAAAAAAGGATATGTCCAGAAGCTGGCCCACCTCCGGATTCAAAATCATTTCCGGAATCGGGTCAACTGGATTAAGAAGGGAGAAAAGTTCCAGGCCTTTTTCGGGAAAAAGAATCAAGAGAACCCTATCCTGAACAGCAAGAGCACAAGGCCCCCGGTGATTTAAAAGAAGGGGGCTTTTTGTTTTTTGGGTTCTTGTGGAGGAATAAGGGAAAATCAGAACCCGACCATTTTCTTCCCCAGGTTCTCTCTGGGCCAGGTACAGGTGGTCTTTATAGGTTGCAAGCGCAGAAGGAGGGTGGGGCAGGAGAAGTTCTTCCAGTTTACGATACCCTGATCGGTAAAGGCCGCATCTTCCGATCCCGGGCAAAAAAGAAAAATTTTTTTCCGCTCCCAATAAAAATAAAATCCCCGGCATCGTAAATAATTCCAGCCCGGGAAAAAGCCCGAAAGATGATAGAGGCAGTTCATAATCCGGTTGGAGGAAATGACTGCCTGTTCCTATCTGAGGGATTAAAACCAGAATCAGGGTTTTGGTTGGGGCATTATTCGGCCCCTGTTTTTAGTTTGAGTTTATACAGTGAGAACAGGTCCCAAAAAAATCGGCATTATGCCCGAAAATTTTATGGGGGTTTTTTTGAGAAAAAATCTGATCCAGTTCTTCCTGATAGGAGCCGTAAAGATCATATACACTGCCACAATCCTGGCAGAAAAAGTGATAATGTTGTTCCGGGTTGCCGTCATAACGCTTAAAATTATTGTTAACATTTATTTCTTGAACCTGACCCAGCTCCTGGAGAACACTCAGGTTGCGGTAAATGGTGCCCAGGCTGACGTGGGGAATGCGGTTTCGAACCTGGATATATATTTCAGAAGCCGTGGGGTGGTCTTTTCTGTCTTTCAGAATTTCCAGAATTGCTTTTCTCTGTCTGGTCATGCGTTTTTGAGTCATTTTTTGGAGAACCTCCTCTTGTTCAGCATTCATTAAGTTTTAAATTAGCATACCCCCATAAGAATGTCAAGTTAGAGAGGGTTATGGAAAAAGAAAAGAAGGCATTGAATGGTGATTCCTTGAATAATATTTAGGACAGGTTCAAGCTTAATAATTTTGGATGCTGGACTGGAGGTTAAAGATGAAAAGGCTAAAACTGGCTATATTATTCGGAGGGCAGTCTCCCGAGCACCCGGTGTCAATCATGTCGGCCCGTTCAGTAATAAATGCTGTAGATCCCGACAAATATGAGATTTTTCCCCTGGCCATTACCCGGGAGGGGAACTGGCTCAGTCCTTATAGTTCCCGCAGGGTTTTGGAGGGTGAAACTCTTTACTGCAATTCTGGAGAGGCTTTTCTGGCCCGCAAAGGGGGAAGACCCCATCTCTGCTATATGGAGGATGGCTACTGTGAAAAACCTCTTGATGTAGCCTTCCCTGTTCTCCACGGTCCTTTTGGTGAGGACGGAACTGTTCAGGGGCTTTTGGAAATGGTGGGGCTGCCATATGTGGGCGCTGGAGTGGCCCCCTCGGTTCTGGCGATGGATAAGGGATTGATGAAGGAAAAGCTGGGTCAAAAAGGCTTGCCCCAGACTGAATTCAGGATCTTGAAAAGAGAAAGCTGGCGGGTTGATATGGAAATATGCCTGGAAAGAGCAATTTCGGCTATCGGTTTCCCCGCCTTTGTTAAACCTGCTGCCCTGGGCTCCAGCCTGGGAATATTTAAGGTGAAGAGCCGGGAAGAACTGCAGAAAGCAGCAGAAGAGGGATTTGAACTGGGTTCCAAAGTCCTGGTGGAAAAAATGGTTTCCGGCAGAGAATTGGAATGCAGTGTTCTGGGTAATGAAAAACTGGAAGTAGCGGGTCCAGGAGAAGTAGTATCCCTGCGGGATTTTTATGATTATGAGGCCAAATATACGGAGGGGCAGGCCCGGTTGATTATGCGCCCTGAATTGCCGGAAGAAGATAGAGAGTTATGCCGGGAGCTGAGTCTTGCGGCCGTTCAAGCCCTGGAGATCAGGGGCATGGCCCGGGTTGACTTTTTTTATCCTGCCCCCGGAAGGATCCTGATCAATGAAATAAATACCATTCCTGGTTTTACGCCCTTTAGCATGTTTCCCCAGCTCTGGATTGAGGAGGGGCTGGAATACAGCCACTTAATTGACCGGCTGATTGGACTGGCCCTGGGTAAATAGCTCTTCTGCGATTCGTAATTTAGAGAAAAAAGCCATCAGCAGAACATAAGAGAATTATGGTGCTACTAATTTTTCCTCCTCCCACGTTAAGACATTGGACAGATCATTTCACCCCCATTATGATTAACTCGTAAGAGTATATTAAACTTACGGGGGTGTAAAAATGTATGCTGTGATGGACAATGAAAGTGTATTAGAGGCGATTAAGA
>PWFS01000214.1 GCA_003554145.1 Halobacteroidaceae bacterium
CCCTGGATAATTCTCCGGAGTTGCAGAAAAGATATCAGGAGGAACCCACCATCCGGCGCCTTTTGGACCTGGCTTTGAAAATTGAGGGAACTCCGCGCCATGCCTCGACTCATGCCGCGGGAGTGGTTATTGCTCCAGAGCGGATCACCCGATTTACCCCCCTGCAAAAAAGTAAAGAAGATATAGTTACCCAGTACGATATGGGATCAATTGAAGATATCGGCTTATTGAAAGTTGATTTTCTTGGCTTGAGGACTTTAACCGTAATTGACCGGGCTCTCAAAATGATAAAAGAAGAAATGGGGCGGGAAATCAAGCTGGAAGAACTGGGACTGGATGATAATCAGGCCTATGAGCTTCTCCAGAGTGGTCGAACCCTGGGAGTTTTTCAGATGGAATCGGCTCTCTATCAACGCCTGAGCCGGGATTATCAGCCGGATTCATTTGAAGATATAATTGCCATAATTGCCCTGGGCCGGCCCGGTCCCATGGGCAGCGACAGGTTTCAGGATTTTATCCAGTGCCGCCACGGGAAAAAAGAAATTGATTATCCCCATCCCCTGTTGCAGGAGATCCTGCAGGAAACTTACGGGGTAATCCTCTATCAGGAACAGGTAATGCAGATTGCCAGCTATCTGGGCGATTTAACCATGGGAGAAGCGGATAATTTGCGGCGGGGTATGGGTAAGAAAAAAGAGGACCTGATTCAGCAATACCGGGAAAAATTTATAAATAATGCTGTTAAAAAGGGGCTGAGCGAAGTTCAGGCCGGGGAAGTTTTTGAACTCATGGAATACTTTGGAGGCTACGGTTTCAACAAATCTCATTCCGCAGCTTATGCCCTCCTGGCCTATCAAACTGCCTATCTCAAGGCCAATTATCCCCTGCAGTTCATGGTGGCCCTGCTGAATTCGGTGAAGGATAAAACTGAACGGGTTGCTCTTTATCTACAGGACTGCCGGGATTTAGGACTGGAGGTCCTGCCTCCCGATATTAATGAAAGTGATTATGATTTTACCCCGGGACAGGGATCCCTGCGTTTCGGCCTGGGCGCTATAAAAAATGTGGGGCAGAGCGCTATTGAATCCATTGTTGAGGCCAGGCAGGAAGGCCAATTTACTTCTCTTTACGATTTCTGCCACAGGATCGATCTGGGTCGGGTTAATCAGAGGGTTTTAGAAAGCCTGATTAAAGCAGGGGCTCTGGCTTCACTGGGGCTCAAGCGCTCTCAACTCCTGGCTATTCTGGAGCCCACTTATCAGCGGTGTCTTTCCCAAAAAAAAGCCCGAGCTCAGGGGCAGAAGTCCCTTTTTGGGGGCATGGAAGAACAGATTTTTTCCGGGGATATTGAAACCCCTGATATTGAAGAATATCCGGTTTCCGAATTATTACGTATGGAAAGAGAAACGCTGGGTTTTTATATTTCCGGGCATCCCCTGGATCCCTATCAAAATCTATTGGAAAAAGAAGGTGTTACTCCCCTGGAGGAAGTCAAGCAGTGGGAAGATAAAGCCCGGGTCCGGGTGGGGGGACTTATTTCGCGAATTACGCCGCATCAGACCAAAAAAGGTCAGGCCATGGCTTTTATTCTGCTGGAGGATAGGGTGGGGCAGGTAGAGTTGATTGTTTTCCCCGATACCTACAATTCTAAGCGGGAAATCCTGGAGATCGGTCAGCCCATTGTAGTGGAAGGAAAAACTGATCAACAGGAAGAAAACGGAGTTAAGGTATTAGCTGAGGATATTAAAAAAATGGAACTCCCTTTCTGGCTAACCATCCCTCTGGAAAAAATCGGGGATAATTTCTGGAATAGTCTCAGGGAAATCTTTTTATCCTACTCTGGACCTTCCCCGGTATATCTGGAATTGAAAAGGGGTTCGGAAAAGATTAACCTGGCCCTGGGTAATACCTTCCGGGCCCCTGCTGATGGGGAGCAGAGGAAAAAGCTACAGGGAGAAATTGAAAGGCTTATCCAGACCCGGGGGCAGGAAGGAGGCCATCAATGAGAGATAAGGTGATAGAGCAAATGGAGAAAAGAGGGGTTAAGCTGGATGATATTGCAGGTATAGTTTATGATATGCAGAGCCCCTATAACGAAGACCTGACCCTGGAGGAGTGCCTGCACAGCACCCGGATGGTAATTCAAAAAAGGGAAGTGCAGCATGTAATTATGACCGGTCTGGCCCTGGACAAGCTGGCAGAACAGGGTCTAATAGATGAACCCCTGCTTTCTATAATTGTTTCCGATGAACCATTATATGGGGTGGATGAAACCCTGGCCATGGGTATAGCCACAATATATGGTACCATTGGGATAACTTCCTTTGGCTATCTGGATAAAGTAAAGCCAGGCATAATGGCTCAACTGGATAACAAGGAGGAAGGGCGAACCAACACTTTTCTGGACGATATAGTTGCGGGAATAGCTGCTGCTGCGGCAGCCCGTATTGCTCATGCCCGGGAAGTGGGGGAAATTGATGACGATATTTCCTGAAAAGGAGCGGGTTATGCATGGAGGAAAGAGCAGAGTTTGATGCCCTGGGAGAGGTGAAAATCCCCGCCGACGCCTATTATGGGGTGCAGACCAAAAGAGCAGCGGACAATTTCCCGATTACCGGCTATCCAGTTCATTCGGCCCTGATAAAGTCTCTGGCCCTGGTAAAAAAAGCGGCTATCGGGGTCAATATGGAACTGGATATGATTGAAGAGAAAAAGGGGCTGGCTCTTTTGCAGGCTGCCCAGGAAATAATTGACGGTAATTTTCTGGATCAGTTCATTGTAGATACAATTCAGGGAGGGGCCGGAACTTCTTTTAACATGAATATGAATGAGGTCCTGGCCAACCGGGCCCTGGAAATTCTGGAGGAGCCCCGGGGTAATTACCGGATTATTCATCCCAATAATCATGTTAATATGGGTCAATCCACCAATGATGTTGTGCCCACGGCAATTCGTCTGGGGGCGATAAAGCTTCTGGACAAGTTGATGGGTGAATTCCGGAATTTAATTAATGCCCTGCAGGAAAAAGCGCAGGAATTTGATGGGGTGGTGAAAATGGGGCGGACTCATCTTCAGGATGCAGTTCCCATACGCCTGGGGCAGGAGCTAAAAGCTTTTTCTCGGGCCCTGGAACGCGATGTGGAACGGATGAGTGATGCCCGCCGGGATTTAATGACGGTTAATCTGGGGGCCACTGCAATTGGGACTGGTTTAAATGCCCATCAGGAATATGTGAAAATTGTTACCCGGAAACTGCGGGACCTCACCGAACTGGATATGAAACAGGCTCCGGATTTGATTGATGCTACCCAGAATCAGGATGAGCTGGTTCAGCTGTCGGGATGTTTAAGAACCGCAGCGGTTAACTTTTGCAAAATGGCCAATGACCTCCGGCTTCTCGCCTCTGGACCCCGAGCTGGTTTTAATGAGATTGATTTGCCTGCAGTTCAACCTGGATCATCCATAATGCCGGGCAAGGTTAACCCGGTGATCCCCGAAGTTATCAATCAAATATCTTTTCAGGTCCAGGGCAATGATCATAGTGTAGCTCTGGCCGGCCAGGCAGGACAGCTGGAATTGAATGTTATGATGCCCGCTCTGGTGTTTAACCTGTACCAATCCCTGGATATTATGATTCAGGGGGCCCGGATTTTTTATGAAAAGTGTATCAGGGGTTTAACTGCCAACCAGGAAAGATGTCGGCAGATGGTTGAGGAAAGCCTGGGGATAATAACTGCAATCAGTCCCCATATCGGTTATGAGGCGGCCTCCCGGGTAGCAGAAAAAGCCCTGGAAACCGGTCGTCCCCTGCGCCAGATCCTGCTGGAAGAGGGAATGCTCAGCAGCAAGGAACTGGATATTATCCTGGATCCCCTGGAAATGACTGAACCGGGAATTGCTGGAGCAGAACTATTACGAAAAATTAGTGATGAGCAAGGAAGGGATAATTAATGGGGATTCTGGGACAGCTCCCTATAGAAATATATATAATTTTAATGAGCGCAACTCCGATTGTGGAACTGCGGGGAGCCATCCCCCTGGCCTGGCAGATGGGCCTCCAGCCGGGGCCTGCTTTCTTCCTTGCAGTGCTGGGAAATCTCCTGCCGGTTATTCCCCTTCTCCTTGCTCTCAGCCTGGTTCGGGATTTTACGGAGAAAAGGATTCCTTCCATAAAATCTTTTTTCGCCTGGCTGGATCAGCGAACTCACCGCCGCAGTGACCGGGTAGAGAAATATGGGGTTTTGGGCCTGATTCTGCTTACCGCCATACCCCTCCCCACTACCGGGGCCTGGACTGCTTCCCTGGCTGCAGTGTTATTCAAACTACCTTTCTGGTCTTCATTTTTTGCTATAACAGGGGGAGTAATACTGGCGGGGTTACTGGTAATGTTTTTTACCTTTGGTTTTGTGCCCGTAATTCTGGGCCTGGGCTGAACAGATTTTTCCCAGGGTTTTCAGGGAGGGAAAGGCAGTTCCGGGGATTAAACTATGATAGTTTTTGATGGGGAGGAGGGAATTGCTAGATGTTAAAAATTGGAGTTTTAACCAGCGGTGGAGATGCCCCGGGAATGAATGCTGCTCTCAGGGCAATAGTGCGCAATGGTATTTTCCGGGAAGGGGAAATACTTGCTGTTCAGCACGGTTTTCAGGGTTTAATTAATAATCAGTTTACCCCCATGCAACGTGGGAGCGTTGCCGATATAATTCAAAGAGGGGGAACGGTGCTGCAAACAGCCCGTTGTGAAGAATTCCGCACTCCAGAAGGAAGGGCCCGGGCGGCAAAAAATTTGCGGGAAAACAATATTTCCAGCCTCATAATAATTGGGGGGGACGGCTCTTTTAGGGGAGGAGAATTATTACAGAAAGAGCAGGGAATAAAGGTAATAGGAATACCGGCAACTATCGATAATGATATTGGGGGAACCGACTTCTGTATCGGCTTTGATACTGCGGTTAATACCGTTATCGATGCGGTTAATAAAATTAGGGATACGGCCACCTCCCATGAACGAATATTTGTGGTGGAAATAATGGGCCGGGAACGAGGCTTCCTGGCCCTTTATGCCGGGCTTGCTGCCGGGGCTGAATCAATATTGATCCCAGAAAGACCTACTTCCCTGGAAGATATTTGCAATAAACTGGATCATGGTTTTCAGAGAGGCAAAAAGCACAGCATTATTATGGTTGCTGAAGGTGTTGGGGGGGACTTTTATCCCAACCGGGCCCTGCACAAAACTCCGGCCTATGCCCTGGGCGAAGCAATAAGTGATAAAATGGGCCTGGAAACCAGGGTTATTGTCCTTGGTCACCTGCAACGGGGGGGCGCTCCTTCGGCCCGGGACCGGATCCTGGCCAGTCGTATGGGAGCCTTTGCGGTGGATCTCCTTTGCGAGGACAAATCCGGCCTCATTACCGGAATGGTTCGGGAAGAAATGAAGGCTACCTCTATTGGAGAAGCCCTTTCCCTGGAACCGGAAATCAATGATGAAATTCTTAAGCTTTCCCATATTCTATCTCTATAAATTCTGGAGGTGTGTTGATTGAAAGATGTTTTAACTCCCACTCAGGCTGCACAAAAAGTTAAGGATGGGATGGCAGTTATGGTCGGTGGCTTTATGGCGGTCGGCAGTCCCAACCGGGTCATTGATGCCCTGGTGGAGGAGAAAGTTAAAGAGCTGACCCTCATCGTTAATGACACCGGTTTTCCCGATCAGGGAGTCGGAAAAATGGTGGCTGCTGATCAACTTCAAAAGGTAATTGTTTCCCATATTGGAACCAACAAGATTACCGGGGAAAAAATGAATAACAAGGAAATTGAAGTTGAACTGGTGCCCCAGGGCACCCTGGCTGAACAGATCCGGGCAGGGGGTTCTGGACTGGGAGGGGTTTTAACTCCTACCGGGGTGGGGACCGTGGTTCAGGAAGGGAAGCGGGTGATCAATGTTGATGGGCAGGATTTCCTGCTGGCGACTCCTTTAAGAGCAGATGTTGCCCTGCTTAAGGCCCATAAAGCTGATCGGGCCGGGAACCTGGTTTTCCGCAGGGCTGCCCGCAATTTTAACCCTTTAATGGCAACTGCAGCTGAACTGGTTATTGTTGAGGTGGATGAAATCCTGGAAACTGGATCTCTGGATCCCGACGAAGTGGTTACTCCCGGTATTTTTGTTGATTATCTGGTGCGGGGGGAGGTGCAGGACAATGGATAAGCAGGAAAAAAGAAATTTAATTGCCCGCAGGGTGGCCAGCGAATTCAAAGATGGCGATGTTGTTAATCTGGGCATTGGGATGCCCACCCTGGTTGCCAATTTCCTGGATAGTAATAAGCAGGTTATTCTCCAGTCGGAAAATGGTTTTCTGGGGGTAGGGCCCGCCCCTGAACCGGGGCAGGAAGACCCCGACGTGGTAAATGCAGGTGGTCAACCCGTTACCATTCTTACCGGGGGGGCCTGCTTTGATAGCGCCACCTCTTTTGGAATAATCCGGGGAGGACATGTTGATGCCACGGTTCTGGGGACCCTGGAGGTTGATGAAGAGGGGAACCTGGCCAACTGGATGGTTCCGGGGAAACTGGTTCCCGGTATGGGGGGAGCCATGGACCTGGTGGTTGGAGCAAAAAAGGTTATTATTGCAACAGAACACTGCACCAAAAAAGGAGAACCAAAAATATTAAAAAAATGCCGCCTGCCTTTAACTGCTACCAAAGAGGTTGACCTGATTGTAACTGAACTTGCGGTAATCGAGGTAACCCTTTCTGGACTTCTTTTACGGGAGGTAGCTGAACACAGCAGCCTGGAAGAAGTACAGGAAAAAACTGAGGCCGAGCTTATTATTCCGGAAGAGGTTGGAGTGTTGAAGTAATTTAAAGGAGGGTCTACATTGGAAAAAGTTGTAATTGTTGAAGGAGTTCGGACAGCTATTGGGGGTTATGGCGGATCTTTGAAGGATTTTGCGGCCTGGCAGCTGGGCCAACTGGTGATTAAAAGCGTTTTAGAGAGAGGCGGGGTCAAAAGCGAGCAGGTAGATGAGGTTATAATGGGCAATATTCTCCAGGGGGCCCAGGGGATGCATCCTACCCGCCAGGCTTCTTTAGGGGCCGGTGTTCCCCAGGAAACCCCGGTAATGACCATTAATAAGGTTTGTGGGTCGGGCTTAAAGTCAGTGGCCCTTGCTGCCCAGGCAATTAAGCTTGGCGAAGCTGATATTGTGGTGGCCGGGGGCATGGAAAGTATGAGTCAGGCCCCTTATTATCTGACCCAGGCCCGCTGGGGCTATAAGATGGGACATGGAAAAGTGGAGGATGCGATGATCAAGGATGGTCTCTGGTGTTCAATCACCGATCAACATATGGGGAATACGGCGGAAGCTATAGCGGATAAATACAATATTTCCCGGGAAGAACAGGATGAATTTGCGGCCCAGAGCCAGGAAAAAGCCCAGAAGGCCCTGTCCGAAGGCTGGTTCAAAGATGAAATAATTCCGGTGGAAATTCCCCAGCGGAAAAAAGATCCTATTATTTTTGAACAGGATGAGCATCCCCGGGCAGGAACCACTGCGGAAAAACTGGCCAAAATGCGCCCGGCTTTCCTGAAAGAAGGTTCGGTTACAGCGGGTAATGCTTCGGGTATTAACGATGGAGCGGCAGCCCTCCTGGTCATGAGTGAAACCCGGGCTCGTGAACTGGGTTTGGAACCTGTTGCTTACCTGGAGAGTTATGCTTCAGCTGGAGTAGACCCCCTATACATGGGGATGGGACCGGTGCCGGCCGTGCAAAAGGCCCTGGCCAGGACTGACTATTCAGTTGATGATATTGATCTGATTGAAGCCAATGAAGCTTTTGCAGTACAGGCCCTGGCGGTCAGTCGAGAACTGGGCTTTAAAGAGGAGAAGGTCAATGTTGGTGGTGGTGCTATTGCCCTGGGGCATCCCATAGGAGCCAGCGGTGCCCGGGTCCTGGTAACCCTTCTGAGTCATATGCAGCGTATGGACCGGGAAATGGGGCTCGCAACCCTCTGTATTGGCGGGGGGATGGGAATTGCTGCAGTGGTTAAAAGAGCAAAATAAGGGTAGAAGTCAGGCCCCCCTCGGGGCCTGACTGCACCTTGCGAATATTATCAAGGAGGTGGGGAGATGCGCAAAACCAAAATTGTGGCAACCCTGGGACCGGCAACCGGGAGCAAAGAAGTAATTGAAAAATTACACGGGGCCGGGGTAAACGTATTCCGGTTAAATTTCTCCCATGGAACCCATGAAGAACACTATGAGCATATTAAGAATATAAAGGATGGGGATCTATCAGCAGCAATTATGCTGGACACCAGGGGACCGGAAATAAGGACCGGCCTGGTGGAGGGAGAGGTAGAGTTAAAAACTGGAAAAGAGGTGGTCCTGACCGGAAAGGAAATCCCTGGAACCGCCGAAAAAATATCCGTTTCCTATCCCGACCTGGCCTCAGAAGTAGAGAAAGGCAGCACAATTCTGCTGGCTGATGGGTTGATTGAACTAAAAGTCCTGGAAACAGGGCAGGGGGAGATAAGGTGCAAAATCAAAAATGGGGGAAAAATTAGTTCCCGCAAAGGGGTCAATGTGCCCGGGACCAGGTTGAAACTCCCCGCCTTAACCCCCAAGGATGAACAGGATATTAAATTTGGGGTTGCCCACGAAATAGATTTTGTTGCCGCCTCCTTTATTCGCAAGGCCCAGGACGTCATTGCCATTCGGCGAGTCCTGGAGGAGAATAACTCCCAGGCCCAGATTATTGCCAAGATTGAGAATCAGGAGGGTGTAAACAATATTGATGAAATAATAGACGTTGCCGATGGAATTATGGTGGCCCGGGGAGATATGGGGGTAGAACTCCCTGCGGAAAAGGTACCCATGCTCCAGAAAAAAATAATTCACAGCTGTAATCGAGCGGGAAAACCGGTCATTACCGCAACCCAGATGCTGGAATCAATGATTAATTATCCCCGTCCTACCCGGGCTGAGGCCAGTGATATAGCCAATGCCATTCTGGATGGGACAGATGCTACCATGCTCTCTGGAGAAACAGCAATGGGCAAATACCCGGTTGAATCAGTAGAAACCATGGCTCGGATCGCCATTGAAACAGAAAATTCTCTGTCCTATCAGTTTAATGTTTTTGAAACCAAAAAGGCCAGAACCCATTATACAGTTACTGATGCAGTTAGTTATGCCACCTGTGCCACGGCTACCGATCTGGAAGCTGCTGCTATTATTACTTCAACCCGGTCGGGCCATACAGCCCGGATGGTATCAAAATATCGCCCCCGAGCTCAAATAATTGCTGCTACCCCCAATCAACAGGTTTTACGACAACTCCTTCTTTCCTGGGGAGTAAATCCTCTCTTTGTGCCCGGTACCGGAGATACGGACGCAATAATTGCGAGCTCGGTTCAGGGGGCCCTGCAGGCTGGTTTAATTAATTCCGGAGACCTGGTGGTTATTACTACTGGAGCCCCTGCAGGTATACAGGGGACCACCAATCTCATGAAAGTCCATACTGCAGGTGAAATCTGGGCCCGGGGTACTGGAGTTGGCCGGACTTCGGCAGTAGGGAAGCTAAAACTGGCCCAGACTGCAGAAGAAGCTCAGAAAAAGGTGGAGCAGGGAGATATTCTGGTGGCCTTCGAAACTGATCGGGAATATATGCCCGCCCTGGAAAAAGCGGGAGGCTTGATAACCGAAGCGGCTGGTCTCACTTCTCATGGGGCTATTGTCGGGTTGCATCTCGGGATTCCGGTAATTGTAGGGGTGGAGGATGCCCTCAGCCGCCTGGAAGATGGAGAAGTGGTTACTGTTGACGGGCTTAGAGGCCTTATTTACCGCGGTGAAGCCAAGGTTCTTTAAAGGAGATGATGCTGATGGAAAGAGCAATTATAACCCTGGATGTAGCAGAAAGCAAGCGGTTAATTGCCCGATCTCTGCTTGAATTTCATCCTGTGCAGAGGGCCTTGAGAGAGGGAAAGGTGATCGTTGCCGGGGGAACTACTAATGGATATATCTATGAAGAAATTACCGGTAAGAAGATAAAAAAAGACAAGTATACAGCCGGAATTACCTGTAAGGGGCGGATGTGTGTCACCCCTTCTGCTGATCGAATTGCTCCCGGGGTATTTATCCGGGGCGAAGAAGTGGAACAGGACTGGATGGAGGTTGTTGAAGAATTTACTGCCCACGACGTCTTTATCAAAGGGGGCAATGCTTTTGACCTGGAGGGCAATGTGGGAATAATGGTAGGTAATCCCCGTAGTGGGACAATCGGCCGGGCCCTGCCAATTGTAAATGCCCGGGGAGCAGAATTGATTCTGCCTCTGGGCCTGGAAAAGCTGGTTCCCTCCGTTCCAGAAGCTGCTTCTTTAATGGGAATTGATGTTTTAAGTAAGGGCATGGGTATGAAAGTAGGGTTGAATTGTATTACCTATGGGACGCTTTTTACAGAAGTTCATGCTCTGGAAACCCTTTTTGAAGTTGAAGCCTTCCCTGCAGGAGCAGGAGGCGTTGGAGGTAGCGAGGGTAGCCAGAGTATTTTAATTGTCGGTAGTGAGGAAGAACTGGAAAGAGCATTAAAGCTGGCCTTAAGTGTAAAAGGAGAACCTCCTTTACCAGAAAATAAACGGGACTGTCCCTGTGATGAGCAGTGTATTTTGTAGTTGACCCTTTTTACATTTCTGTGTTAAGATAAATATGGGCCGAAGTGGTGGAATTGGCAGACGCGACGGACTCAAAATCCGTTGGGGCTTAAACCCCGTGTGGGTTCGAATCCCACCTTCGGCACCAAAAAAAATAATAGTTTTTATTTTCCCGGTGGGGTTAATCCCACCGGGTTTTGCGTGGTGTGCCCGGCATGTCTACTGAGCCGGAGGATTGAAGGAAATTCTCATCACCCAACCAGCAGGAAGATAACCCGCAGGTAAGGGCGTCGCTGATAACAGGGGAATCTGAAGGAAGCCGAGGGGGGAGCCTGGAACATAGCCACGCGAACCGAAGCTGGCGCCTCAGAGGGGTAACTCTGCGAGAAATGGAAAAGCCCAGAAGCTGGATAATCTGAAGTGTTATGATGGATGGTTTTAAGCTCAGACCGGTAGACTTACCCGGGGAACATCCGATTCTGCCCTATAGGAAAAGGTAAGCTCGAACAAGCGGAGACCCAAGGGAGAGTTAAGCAGGAGCGGATTGGAGAATGCTCTCCTGGTAATGATAAACCTCTGAGCCGGTAACAGACTGGAGGGGAAAATCAGAGGGGCATCATGCCTGGAGACATAAAGTTTGAAAGATTTTTGTGAAGTGTGAAGGGGCGCTGGATAGTCAAGGAGTGCAAATTGCTACTTACAACTGAAGCGGGAACCGAAAAGAGGGCTGTAGGCCTGAAGGGACGAAAAAGTTAGGGGTGATGAGCCTGCTGACGACCCAGCCCGTTACGGCAAAGTAGCATGATGAAAGCGACAAGATTGCCCTGGAGCTAGAGATACGGTGTAAATCAATCTGAAGCACTGCCACGCTGGGGTGATAGTAAAAGAAGAGCACGGCAAAGGGAGGCCAATGGCGGTTTTTTGCCCCATTATTATGAGTAATGGGTGAGGCTATTCGGGAGTAGCGTACCCGGGGTTCTAAGAGAGGGAGAGTCCTCGATTAGATCGGGGTCTTCCCCACTCAATTTTTCCCGGTTGAAAATTCAGGGAATGCGCATAACGATGCTGATCCTTTGGTTCTTCCCTTTCTTATCTTTGCCTGGGAATTATAATTAAATTTACCTCCTGCGGTTTACCTTCGACCGCAGGATTTATTTTTAGATAACATTTCGTGGATTTCTCTTCCACAAGTTATGGCAAAAAAGGTTTTAACTCTAATTGTCCCCAAAAAAGCATTAATAAAAAAAGCGGGTTGGTTACCGGAGCATGGATTGAAGAATAGAATATACCAGTTTTATTTGAAAATTGGAGCATAAACCCCAAGGAGTAAATTAAAACCCTTATACTTCAATTGCCCCTGTTATGCAAATAAAAACGCCCAATTCTTAATTATTTCTTAACAAATTCTTCATAATATTTTAAAAATGGTAGTTTAAAATAGATATTGGAGACAGTGAATTGAAAATTTTTAAACAGGAGGCAATCAAATGTTATATCTTAATCAAGTGGAAAAAGTTTACTCTAATGGTTCAAATCGTATTGAAGCTCTACAAGAGATCAGTCTCAAAATTTCACCTCATACCTTCCTTGCCATCCAGGGCAAGTCGGGATCAGGAAAAACCACACTGCTGAATATACTTGGTTGTCTGGATCGACCGGAATCAGGAGCTTATCAAATTGACGGAGAAGATACCAGCCTTAAATCGGATAATGGACTTGCTGCTCTACGCAATAAAAAGTTTGGTTTTGTTTTTCAGTCTTTTAATTTGATGCCCCGTTTCAATGCCCTTGAAAATGTTATAATTCCTTTTATTTATAGCCCTAATCCTCCAGGGCGGCCGAAAGAAGCGACCCAACAAATGTTAAATAAAGTTGGCCTTTCCGATCGGACCAAACACCTCCCGGGAGAACTTTCTGGGGGTCAACAGCAACGGGTAGCAATCGCTCGTGCCCTCGTCAATAATCCAGATGTAATTTTAGCAGACGAACCCACCGGGGCCCTGGACAATCAAACCAGCCAGGAAATATTGGATATCCTGGCAGAACTAAACTCAGACGGGAAAACAGTCATTATTGTTACCCATGAAAAAGACATTGCCCAACAGTGCCCATATGTATTGACCCTTTCTGATGGTCGAGCAATTGACCTGAAAAAACCCGGTAATGAAAATCTATCCAATGGAGGGGTGAATGTGTTATGAAAAAATCACTATTACTCAGAAGCACCTTTAAACATATAGGAGCAAATAGTCTTACCACACTTTTTATGTGTGTAGGGATAATGATTGGGGTTGCTGTTTTGGTTGCTGTTATTGCACTGGGCCGTGGTACTGAAGCACGTATTCTGGATAGAATTGATCGGGTTGGGGTAACCGATTCCTTTACCATTCGCACCGTCCCCTGGGGACTGGGCGGAGGTGGGTTGAGAGATGACCACGGAGAGCTACTTTTAAGTTTTGATGAGGTTACTTCTTTACCAAAACACATCCAGGGAATTGATACAGTACTACCCACTTTAAATGCGCGAAACCCTGTTCTCGTCGGGCAGGAAAAGCTTGAGGATATTGCGATTCAGGGCGTAGCATTAGATTTTCAGCAAGTTCGAAATTTAAATTTAAGTTCAGGGTCTTTTTTCAGTGAAGCAGATATTCAATCAGGTTCTCACATCGCAGTAATTGGGCCTGCTTTAGCAAATAATTTTTTCCCGGGAGAAAATCCCCTGGGAAAATTAATCCAGGTGGAAGACCTGCAACTTGAAGTGATTGGCGTCCTTGATACTCGAGGAATTAGTAACAGTGGGAGAAATGCAGATCAGATAGTTTTGGTTTCTCATGAGGTTTTTGTGGAACTGTTCCAGCCTGTAGGATTAAGCACCGTTACGGTTACTGTACAAGACCCCGCAAATTTAGAAAAATTAGCTGCGGAAACTCGAAGTTATTTCGAAGGAATTTATCCTGGAGAGGAAATATTTGTTCGTTATCCCATGGCAACAGCAAGGGCAAGGGACGAAGTGGCCAATACTTTGTCATTCTACCTAAAAATAATTGCCGGGACCTCTCTACTTATTGGTGGTACGGTTATGATGAACCTGACCAATCTTTCTATTTCTGGTCGTATTAGGGAAATCGGATTACGCAAAGCCCTGGGAGCTCGAAATAAAGATATCTCCGGCCAGGTATTAGTAGAAACTGCCCTGGTATCAATTATAGCTGGGATAGTTGGAATTCTTCTTGGTTACCTTCTCACTAATGAATTAGCAACACGGTTGGATTTGAGGTCAATTTTTTCCTGGCATGCCCCCGTTATTGGTTTGTTTTTTGCTCTAATAATAGGCCTGGTTTTTGGTGTTCGGCCTGCTAAAAGGGCAGCCAAATTGGATCCAGTATTAGCCCTTAGAGGTTCACAGCAAAAATGAAAACCCACCGGAAACAATATCAAACAATCCTATCTCTTGTATTGAGAACAATTGCTGTCAATAAAAAACGTTGCTTTTTGGCTGTTTTAGGGATTATAATCGGCATTTCTGCCGTAACAACAATGGCTTCGCTGGGGTACAGTTCGCAAGAACAGTTAGTATACGAGTTGAAAAAACTCGGCACAAATATGCTAATTATAGAATCCGGGATTGTTCTCCCCAATCGTAGCAGACGAATAATAGAGGTAGATACAATGACGGAAAATGATATATCTTTATTGCAAGAGGGAGTTGATGGCATTAATGCCATCGCTCCTGTTTTCCTTCGCCCCGGAATAGTAAGAACTGAGGAAATTTCGGTAATTACAACTGCTATAGCTACCCGAACCCCATTCCTGCAGATCTCTGCGATGGAGGCTTCTGAAGGTGATTTTTTCTCAGATGAAGATGATGCCGAAGCAAAACAGGTTATTTTGCTCGGGCAGACAGTGTCTTCACTGCTTTTTAAAGATACCGATCCTATTGGTGAGACGGTTACTCTTAACAATACGGATTTTGAGGTAATTGGTGTTATTGAAGAAAAAGGACTTGACGCCAATAATGAAGACCTGGATAATTTGGTGATAGTTCCACTTACTACGGCCCAAAAACATGTAGTACTGGGCATAAGGGAATATTTAACCCATATTTACCTGGAAGTTGAGCAGGCAGAAAGAATTCCGGAGATAAAAGAGGAAATTAAACCCATATTACGTGCTGCCCATCAATTAAGTCCAAATGAACCTGATGATTTTAATATTGTTGATCAAAGCCAACTCCTGGCTGCTCAAACAGATATTTTGGGATCAGTAAGGAATTTAATTAATGTGCTGGCTATCATTACTTTGCTTGGGGGAGGTTTGGGAATTACAGCTGTTCAACTTATTTCCATACGTGAACGCATCTGGGAAATTGGACTCCACCGGGCCCTGGGCGCCAGTCAAAAAGATATAGCTATTCAATTCATATTTGAATCGGCAATACTGGGTGGAATTGGTGGCTTAATTGGGAGCACAATAGGGGTCATAGCACCACTAGTGATTGCTTTGTCTTTCGCTCTCAATCCGGTAATTGCCTGGCCAATACTAATGCTTTCTCTTATAATAAGCGTTATAATTGGGATAGCAGCTGGTATTTATCCTGCCTTTTATGCATCAAAACTTAATCCCGTCGTTGCCTTACGGTCTTAAAAAAATAAACTAACGTTGCAAAAAAAATTGAATGGCAACCCCAAAAAAACTATGAAACAGCATCCGGTCCTTGTTTTTAAAAAGGTTAAAGTTTTCCAGCTGGCTTCTCTGTGAAGAACCAAAAAATCAACCCTCTAAAGGTAGCCCTTACACAACATTTTGCCAGGTTTTTTTCTGTGGTTCTAAACCATCAAGAAATGGTCGGCTTCTCCGAACATCTCCCGCCTTCCAATGTCTTTAAACTTTCCTTCATAATCTATCTTTCTTCGGCCCCTTGAAGTTCAAGTTGGCTTTTTCAACATTTTCCCTAAAAAGCTTCAAACTTTTCATAAAGTAATGCGATTACGCATCCTTTTTGTTTCAATAAGTCTTCCGATAACCCATATTTAAGCTTAACAAGAAGCAAGAGACAGTAGGTGGTTAAAGCCATTAAAATCTGGGTTTCCACCCCGCGGGGAGAAGCCCCATAAATGTTTGATCTCCAGGTTCTGCTTCAGCCATTTTAAAAAGATTTCGATTTGCCAGCGCCTGCAATATATTTTCGCAATTTCGGTGCAGCTCCGCTGAAAATCATTGGTGATAATATTGATGGGTTTTCCTTCAGACTCTTTGGCCTCTATCAGGATAAGTGGGTTTCTCATCTTTTTTTCCCGTTTCCCAGGATTAATATCTGATACCTGGTTATTGCTCCCCTGAAGGGCATTTGCTCTTTGATTACGGTTTTTATCGCATTGTTTTTAAGTCTGGTTACAAAAAGGGTACTGCCATCCCAGTATCGATCAAACCTGGCATAGTCTACATAGGCCCTATTTAAGACATGTATTGTTTAACAACCAGATTGTCCCTCTCGGTTTGGTCGGCTTTATTTGGTGTGGTGATTGTATTGTCTTCTGGAATGCTGTGGCCCGGAAAAAAGTCAACCTTCAAGTGGATCTTGATGCGGGCTTTGGTTTTTTTGAACCTGGCCCAAAAGAATTTTCTTACCGCACAGGTTATCACGGAAGCATCTACAATTTTAAAAAGTGGTCTTTGTTTTATTGGTTTGAAAGAGAGTTCTTTCCGCAGTTCATGTACAGCAGTATTTTAGATAAAGCGAGAAAGGTGTTGGGGAAAAACTCTTAAGCGCCGGGATATTTGGGAGTGACTGCTGGACTTCAATCCCGTAAATTCCTGGAATTCATGGTTGGCTAAGTGGCTGGCTATATCCCGGGGGCTTCGGTACTTGTTAAGCATGGCGAAAAAACATAATGGCCAGTTTAAATCCCAAAAATTTATTCACATAACGATCAATCCCATTTTCTTTGATTTTCTGCTTTAAGATCTCTCCCTTTGCCGGGTAAAGCAGGTGCACTCACCCTTAATTTTTACTTATCGGTGCTTATTGCGGCTTTTGGCATATACTTTCTCCATAACCCAACTTGACTTTTTTTATTCTTTTCTAGCACCGTTAGTGGTCTGTATCAAATTGATGACACATATGATTCCATCAGAACTTAGAAATTTAGTAAGAATTAGGTTGAAATTATTATCATTCCGTGTGAAAATAAAATGGTTGCTATAAGATAGTTGATGGGCAGCAACTTTTAAGACAACTAGTGGAACTAAAATTGCGAAGATAAAATCAAGGGATGATACATTAAACAGTTTTTATTTTATGATCTGGGAGGTGTGTATATGGAATTAGTTGTTATCATGTTTGGGGGAGTTTTTACAATAGCACTGTGTGTTTATCTAATTAAAAAAAATAAGAAATGAGCTTGCTATTACAATGCTCTTTAGAATAGACACCACCATTAATGCCCTCCCGCCATTCATTCGGGCGGTAGCCATCAGATCCTTCTGTAAGCCAACAAACTGTTCATAAATTTCGTCTAAATCTGTGCCAGGCTTTCCAGTAGGGTCAGCATAAAGTCTCCTTACTATTTAAGGTATTGACGTTTTCCTTCTCGAAGAAAACAGCGATATTGGGGTCTTTGAGTTTCGGGACCAAGCTCAAGCAGTCCACGGTATTACAGGCGAACTTGCTGTTGGACTTTGTAATGTCCATGTCAATCTAACCGGATAGGATTGTGCTCGTGAACCCGATAATAGAAGCCCCGTTTTTCTATTAATAGCCAATTACCTGGAAATAGCTTCATCTCCGAGCCTGTTTTACACTTGAATTACTGAAGCATAAAATGCTTGATTTTGCTTCGGTCAAGACCTTAATTATGGTTCAACTGGTTTTGGAAAACGCGTACCTGAAAATAGCTTCTGGAATAAATTGCGGCAATGGGCTTTAGAATATTTAGATGAGGCAATAAATATTATAATTCAATTGGGGAGGCGAAGTCTTTGAAAAAACTTGAAACAGATAGGCTTATCCTAATTCCTCTTGATATAGAAAATTTCCGACTATTTATTGAAAATACATCAGTTATGGAGAGAAATCTGGGTTTAAATATAACAGGGAAAGAATTGAGTCCAGAGATGAAAGCGATATTTAGAGAACCCTATCAAAAAGCAGTAAAAGATGCAAAAAATTACTTATGGTATACTAATTGGCAAATAGTATTAAAAGATGAAAACCAGATAATTGGTGGTATTTCCTTTAAAGGTTTACCTAATGATGCTGGAGAGGTAGAAGTAGGATACGGAATTGAGGAAAAACATCAGAACAGAGGATACATGGCGGAAGTTTTAAGAAGAATGATAGACTGGGCTTTTACCCAAAAAGGAGTAAGAAGTGTTATAGCTGAAACAGAAAAGGATAATAAACCATCCCAAAGGGTATTAGATAAAGTGGGGATGAAAAAATATAAAGAAACCAGGGATTGTTATTGGTATAAAATTGATAAGAAAAATATCAAAAGGTTTTAAATGACGGTAATTCCAATTACTTAGTTGCCAGATCGGCGTCCACTTCTGTAAGTGGGTGATGAGTTAGCAGGGTTTCTGTGATACAATATAACTGTGATAGTTCTTTGCTAGCTGGATATATGCGTTTTGTAAGGAAAACGACAGGCGACAACCAGGCTAATTCTCCTGATGCGTAAGATATTTTGCTGCTAACAGAATCCGGGGCGGTAATGTCCGGTGTTAAGCCGGTGAAGAATAACTAAGACCTGTATTGCCGGTGATGTTAATTGAAGCAGGAGGCCATCCGCCCCTATAGATGGTGGTTCAAATATTCCGAAGCTCCAACTACTGTTCTTGCAGTTCTGCCCATAACCTCTTAACCGCAATAAATTATTCGGAAAGCTATTACCCGCATCTTTTTGCAGATGAATGGAATCGTTGCAATGGTTCAGGCAGAATTTTACTGCAGATCGTGGGGAGGATTTGGGCTCCTTTTGTTTTTGGCAGGTGGATCTGATGGCCTGGTGGAAACAGTTTTTCCCTTTTTTGGCCTGAGAGAAATCAAAACAGGGATCTGGGCTGGGTTTCCAAAAAATAGGGCCTAGAGCCGGTTTTGAGGTCGAGAAAAATCAGAGGAAGAAAAACAGGTTGGAGGTGGTGGAAATGGAAATTGAAGAAGGGAGAATTGGCAGCAGGGTCTTCCGGGAAAAAGTGATGGAGGCTGAAGAAGCTGCAGAATTGATAAAAGATAGTATGGTGGTGGCTACCAGCGGTTTTACTCCTGCTGGTTATCCCAAAGCAGTTCCCCTGGCCCTGGCCCAAAGAGCAGAAAAGGATCCTTTTCAAATTACTCTTTTGACAGGAGCTTCGGTTGGAGATGAACTGGATGGAGCTTTAACCAGGGCTGGAGTTATTGCCAGGAGAATTCCTTATCAAACCAATAAGGATCTCCGGGAAGCCATTAACTGCGGCGGGGTTAAGTTTGTTGATGTTCACTTAAGCCACATGGCCCCCATGATCAGGTATGGTTTTTTGGGGAATATTGATGTGGCAATTGTAGAGGTTGTTAAAATTAGAGAAGATGGAAGCCTGGTCCTTTCAACTTCAGTGGGGAATTCCCCTACTTTCCTGGAACAGGCAGACAAAATAATAATTGAAGTTAACATCAGCCAGCCCCTGGAGCTGGAGGGGCTTCATGATATTTTTATTCCTGAGGACCCCCCTCACCGCCGGCCCATTCCTCTGCAAAGGGTTTCTGATAGAATAGGAGAACCCTCCATAAAAATTGATGAAAGAAAACTGGCCGGGGTGGTAATAACAGATATTAAAGATGATTCCCGGGGATTCCCACCACCGGATGAAAACAGCAAGAGAATAGCTGAGAATATCATCCGGTTTTTAAAAAAAGAAATTGATGAAGGAAGATTGCCTCCTGATCTACTGCCCTTCCAATCCGGAGTGGGAGGGATAGCCAATGCTACTCTCCGGGGCTTACTGGGTCTGGGGATCAAAGATTTAGAACTGTATTCAGAGGTAATTCAGGATTCAGTTCTGGACTTAATTGAGGAAGGTTGTTTGAAATTTGCTTCAGGAACATCACTGACCCTTTCCCCGGAAAAAAGAGATTATTTCAACAAAAACGTGGAAAAATTTAAAGAAAAAATTATGCTGCGGCCCCAGGAGATAAGTAATAATCCGGAAATTATTCGCCGCCTGGGTATTATTGCTATGAATACAGCAATTGAAGCAGATATTTATGGCAATGTTAATTCCACCCATATTGGCGGGCATAAGATGATGAATGGAATTGGAGGGTCAGGAGACTTTAGCCGGAATGCTTATATTTCCATTTTCTCCACTCCGTCCTCCCGCAAGGGGGGAGAGATTTCGTGCATTGTCCCCCGCTGCTCCCATATTGACCACACGGAACATGATGTTCAGGTTATTGTAACCGAGCAGGGCGTTGCAGATTTAAGAGGGAAAACACCCCAGGAAAAAGCAGAGATTATCATTGAAAACTGTGCTCACCCTGATTGTAGGGCAATGTTAGGGGATTATTTTTCCCGGTGTAAAAATGAATGTTTCGGTCAAACTCCCTGTTTAAAAAGAGAAAAGTAAAGTTGAGCCAAAAACCGGACAAAAACGAAGTACTGGTGGTCGAGATTCCCGCTGAGGGAGCCCAGAAATTTTACAACCCACTCCAGAAATGATTGAATTGTGGAGCAGGCTATCCCGAAAAAAATAGTCTTCTGCCCTTTTAAGGACGGAAGGCTTTTTTTTGTGTGCCGTAAACTTCAGCAGGATAAAAATGGTCGGATCAGTTTTTTTATCGGGCCGGGGGTTCAAGGAAAAGAGGAAATAACTTTCTGCTAAAAAAAGCTGCCAATTATTCTACCAGTGAGAGCAGCCGCCCTAGTCCAGGATCGTACCCCATAGTTCTTGCGGCACTGGGTTTTGATGCTACCGTGTTGATGTTGGATGTAATTGTAAGAACCGGATTCGACAACTCCCAGGATATCCGTGATGCCATTGCAGCAACCAGCTGATTCGAAGCAGTCACCGAGCAGAGCATAACTCTGGACGAAAACGAAGATCCAATTAAAGATATAACTATAATCCAGGTTGATGAGCCCAACTGGAATTTGTTACTCAGGTTGGATATTTGGGACTGGGAATAATTTACCCGGCCAAAAAGCCCGAAGAAGGGTATCGGGGTGAAATAGGGGGTAACTCCTTTATTTTCCTACCAGTTTTAATTTTTTTGGGGGTGGAATTGAAATGCTAAAAGTTTTGAATTTTCCCTTTCAGGGATTTTGGGGGTATTGTAAAAGTTTTAGGGAAAACCGGGGGAAATTCACCCAAAAGCCTGCGGGAAAATTTTTCTTCTTGCTGAAAATTCTTATTCTGGCAGTTCTGGCCCTCAATTTCCTGATGATTGGGATAAAGGCTGGTCATTAATATTTCTGGCAGCAGACAATTTACGGACTTGATCAGTCCCGGTTTATTTTTGAAAAAGCAAATATAATCCCGAAAAAAAATTAAGATTTTCAATATGTTTAAGTTTTTATCACTGGAATATCACATTTTTCCTGTAAACTTAAATCAGAAAATAGGGAAAAGGAGGTATAACAGTGTATAACAAAAAGTTTATCCTTTTGCTGGTAGTGCTTCTGGCTCTTGGTGCAATTGCAATGGCTGGTTGTGGAGCACCACCCGAAGAAGACTTTGAAATGGAAGATCCCGACGTAGATGATCCCGGAGTAGACGATGATCCCTTCTCCCAGTTAGATCTGGAGGAAAATGACCTGTTTGTTCCTGTAGGTGCATAACTCTGGGAAAAAACAATTGTTAGGAGGAACTATGAGACAAAATAAGTTAATTGCTGTTCTTTCGGTTCTGTTCTTGCTGGTAGGAGTAGCAGGCCTGGGCAATACAGTTCGGGCAGATGAGGTAACAGTGGTAAAAGTGGATCTGGATGCTATAGCTGAAGTTCATCCCGCTTTCATGAAGGCCCAGGAATTGTTCATGGAAGAGGTTGAAGAAATGCAGGAAGAACTTGCTGAAATGGATGAAGAAGAAGCCATGATGGCGCAGCAGCAAATGGATATGGAATTAGAGCAGAAGGCAATGGAATATCAGGAAATGGCTCTCCAGGAAATCAGAGACGATGTTGAGGAAATTGCTGAAGAGCTGGGTTATGATTATATAGTAGTTGAAGGAATGCTCCTGGCTGGTGAAGCCGAAAAAGATGTAACTGAAGAAGTCCTGGAGGTTATAGAGGAAGACTATATGTAAGTTGAAAAGAAAAACAGGCTCCTGCTTAGCCCCGGCGGTTAATCCGCCGGGGTAAATTTTTTCGTTGATTTCAGGGCATAAAAGCAGGGAAAAGAAGGATAATAAAAAAAAAATGGAGAAATCTAAATGAAGGAATACAGGGAAAAATGGAGGGCTCATGGAAAAGCTAGCTGAGATTATTCCTGATAGGGATTTAAAAATTGAGGGAACTATCTTTTTAAGGGAAGCGGTTCGGGCCATTATTGCTGGCCGGAATAATCAAATTTTAATGCTTTATTCTTCTCGGAAGGGGGACTATAAATTTCCGGGAGGAGGAATTGAGGAGGGAGAAACTCATTTTTCAACTCTTCTACGGGAAATTCGGGAGGAATGTGGAGTAACAATTAAAGAGATAGCAGGTGAAGCGGGCTTTATAGTTGAATATAAAAAAGCCCGGGATCCCGGGTTTGACCTTTTTCAGATGAATTCCTATTATTACTTTTGTACAATTGAACCGGGTTTTCAAGAGCAAAAATTGGATCGCTATGAACAGGAACTGGGCCTGGAGCCCGTCTGGATCGAACCGGAGAAAGCACTGGACTGTAATCGAAAGATTTTGCGATTTCACTCCAATACCTGCAGTCCCTGGGTAGAGCGAGAAATTCTGGTATTACAGAAGCTAAAGGCTATAGAGATGGAAATCAAAGAGGTCCGGGGAAAGGGGGAAAGAAATGAATAGAGCTGAAGGGGTTTTTACTGGTGAACAGGGAATAAAAATATTTTACCGTTCCTGGCTTCCGGAAAATTCTATGCAGGCTGTGCTGCAGATAGTTCATGGATTTGGAGAGCACGGGGATCGCTATATGAATCTGGTGGAAAAATTGCTCCCCAGAGGTTTTGGGGTTTTTTGCCATGATCACCGCGGGCACGGGAAAAGCAGCGGTCCCCGGACCCATGTGGACAGTTTTGTGGATTTTATTAAAGATACCCGTAACTTTTATGCCCGAATCATTGCTCCCCAGGTCCAGGATTCACCAGTATTTCTCCTGGGGCATTCCATGGGCAGTATAGTTGCTCTAAATTACCTGGCCCATGATCAGGAGAATTATCGGGGGGCTATTCTTTCAGGAACTGGTTATGAAGCCCGCAGCAGCCCGGTTATGATTCTTTTGGTTCGAATACTCAGCGCCCTTTTCCCTCGAGGCCGATTTTCTTTTCCCCTGCCCCCTGCTTTTATCAGCCGAGATCAGGAGGTGGTAAAAGAATATTCTCGCGATCCCCTGGTGGAGAAAAAACTTTCTTTTCGGCTGGCGGCAGAAATTTTTGAATGGTTACGTCGGGGGGGAGCAGCAGCCGAAAAAATTGAGATCCCTGTTTTCCTGCAGTGTGGGCGTGAGGATCAATCCTTTAAGGGAGAACAGGTCCTCTTACACAGGCTGGGCTCCGAGGATAAGATACTCCAGGTTTACCCGGAATTATACCACGAAATATATAATGAATTACCGGAAGACCGGGAGAAAGTTCTGGGGGATTTGTTGAACTGGCTGGAAGAACGGTTGAAGAAGAATGGACAATAGAAAAGAAATAACTCTATTTTAGGAAAATCCCCGGGGATGGTTTTTTATAATATCTTTCCGAATGGAGGTAATTTTTTGCAGAAATATATTATGGCCCTGGATCAGGGCACCACGAGCTCCCGGGCAATTTTGTTTGACCGGGATGGAAAAGCCCTGGCTCGAGAACAGGCAGAATTCAGCCAGATATATCCCCAGCCCGGGTGGGTGGAACATGATCCCGAAGAAATCTGGCGGGTTTCCCTGGATGTCATGCGGGGAGTTATGTATAAAAGCGGCATTCAAGCTGAGCAGATTGCTGCCCTGGGCATAACCAATCAAAGGGAAACTACGGTTCTCTGGGATCGGGAAACCGGCAAATCAGTAAGCAATGCTATTGTCTGGCAGTGTCGCAGGACTGCAGAGCTCTGTGCCGACCTTCAGAAGCAAGGGCTTAACGAAAAATTTCGCTCCAAAACCGGACTGGTAATTGACGCTTATTTTTCCGGGACCAAGGTAAAATGGCTCCTGGATAATATCAGGGGTCTTCGAGAACGAGCAGAAAAAGGGGAAATAGCATTTGGAACCATTGATTCCTGGATGATTTACCGGCTTACAGGGGGAGATGTTCATATTACTGATTACAGTAATGCTTCCCGGACCCTGCTGTTCAATATTCATGAACTCGAATGGGATCAAGAGCTGCTGGAAATCCTGGATATCCCCGGGACCATATTACCTGCGGTGCGACCCTCGAGCGAGGTTTATGGGGAAACAGAAAAGAGCTTTCTGGGAAAGGCTGTTCCCATTGGTGGAGTTGCTGGTGATCAACAGGCAGCAACCTTTGGGCAGGTCTGCTTTTTCAAAGGCATGGCCAAAAACACCTACGGGACAGGCTCTTTTCTTCTGATGAATACCGGGGAACAGGCTATTTCATCCCGGCATGGATTACTTACCACTATTGGCTGGGGTCTTAAAGGAAAAGTTTATTATGCCCTGGAAGGCAGCATCTTTATTACCGGAGGGGTGGTCCAGTGGTTAAGGGACGGTCTGCGCCTGATAGACGAGGCAGAAGATACTGAATGGATGGCCCGGAGTGTTCCTGATACAGGAGGTGTTTACCTGGTTCCAGCCTTTGCCGGCCTGGGAGCCCCCCACTGGGATATGTATGCTCGGGGAACTGTTTTAGGCTTGACCCGAGGAACTACCAAAAAGCATCTGGTACGGGCTGGCCTGGAGGCTATAGCCTATCAAACCCGGGACGTGGTCGAGGCCATGGAAAAAGATACAGGTTTAAAAATTCAAAATATCCGGGTGGATGGGGGAGCAGCAGCCAATAATTTTTTAATGCAGTTTCAGTCAGATATTCTGGGAGTCCCGGTGGAGAGGCCCCTGATTACAGAAACCACTGCCCTGGGAGCAGCTTATCTGGCTGGCCTGGCGGTGGATTACTGGAAGGACATTGATGATATTGCCCGGATATGGCGCCGGGAGGAATTGTTTCAGCCCCAGATGGAAAACGGAAAAAAAGAAAGCCTGTACCGGGGATGGAAAAAAGCAGTTCAGTGTTCGGGCGGCTGGCTGAAATAAAACAGGAGGAAAAAGGAGAGGCCGGATATGCAGAAATTTGACGTTATTATCGTTGGAGCAGGTGTGGTGGGCTGTGCCATAGCCCGTGAACTATCCCGCTACCGGCTGCGCATTGCAGTACTGGAAAAAGAAAAGGAAATTGGTCAGGGAACCAGTAAGGGCAATACTGGATTGATTCATTCCGGGGTTAACGCCGATCCCTCTACTCTGAGTGGCCGGTTGAACCTGGAAGCCAATCCCCTTTTTGATCAATTGACCGATGAACTGGCGGTTCCCTTTGACCGTAATGGAAGCCTGGTACTGGCTTTCTCTTCGGAAGATCGCCAGGCCCTTATAAATTCTCTGGAGGAAGCCCGGACCAATGGAGTGCAGGGGATCCGGTGGCTGAACCGGGAACAATTGCTGGAGAAGGAAAAAAAAGTAAACCCAGAGGCCCTGGGGGCCATTTATGCACCCCGGGGGGGAATAATCTGTCCTTTTGAGTTTACCCTGGCCCTGGCCCAGAATGCAGCAGGGAATGGAGTTGTTTTTCGGACGGGATGTCGGGTCCATAAAACCATTACAGAAGAGGGTCGGGTAGTGGGGGTTGAGACAGATCAGGGCTTTTTCCAGGGGGATTATTTAGTTAATGCAGCCGGTCTCAGTGCGGATGAGATGAATTGTGTAAGGGAGGAGGGAATAAGGATTAAAGCTCGCCGGGGTCAGTACCTGGTTTATGACCGGGACTACCCGGTGCAGATTAAACATACCCTTTTTCCCCGCCCCACTCCCGTTTCCAAAGGCATAATTGTTACTCCCACTGTGCATGGAAATTTAATGATAGGTCCTGACGCCGAGGAAATTGAGGATAGGAGTTCTCTGGAAACCACCCGGGAAGGAATTTCCCGGGTTATTGTCGGAGCAAAAAAACTGGTTCCTGCCCTTAATACCTCGGATATAATCAGAATGTTCAGCGGAAATCGGGCGGTTGCTGGAGATGACTTCATTATCAGGCCTGCTCGCAGGACCAGGGGGCTGATCCTGGCAGCAGGAATTCAATCACCTGGCCTGACGGCTGCCCCTCGAATTGCCGGGTTAATTAAGGAAATTTTACAGGACCTGGGGCTAAACATGGAAGAAAAAGATGATTTCCAGGCCAGGCGTCCGGTTCCAGTTCGGCCCGGAAACATGGACTATAAGGAGCGGGCAGAACTGATTTCCCGGGATAGTGATTATGGGCAGATAATCTGTCGATGCGAGGGTATAACTCGAGGTGAGATCCGAGAGGCCATCAGGGCCCCCCTTGGAGCCAGAACCATTGATGGCATTAAACGCCGGACCCAGGCTGCTTCGGGAAGATGTCAGAGCGGGTTTTGTGGACCCAGGCTGCTGGAATTATTACAGGAATATGCTGGTATTGATCCCCTGCAGGCCAGCCTGCGGGGGGGTAGCTCCCAGTTATTAAAATATCATTCCAAAGAATTGTTATTAAAGGCTGGTGAGGGACTTGCAGACATTTGATGTTGATGTAGTAGTTGTCGGAGCCGGGCCGGCCGGGCTGGGGGCTGCTATAAAAGCCAGGGAAAGTGGAGCCAGGCAGGTTCTGGTCCTGGAGCGGGACTATGAGGCCGGCGGAATTCTAAATCAATGTATCCATAATGGTTTTGGTCTCCAGTATTTTTCGGAAGAACTGACCGGACCCGAGTATGCCGGGCGCTTTATTACCGGCGCGGAAAAAGCCGGGGTAGAAATACAGACTGACACTATGGTTCTGGAAATTACACCTGCCCGAGAAGTTATTACCTCCAGTTCTCGACATGGTCTGCAAAAATTCAGGGCCAGAAGTATTATTCTGGCCATGGGATGCCGGGAAAGGACCCGGGAGGCTATTCAAATTTATGGCAGCAGACCCGCAGGAATTTTTTCCGCGGGAACTGCCCAGCGCTTTACCAATATTGAAGGATTTATTCCCGGTAGGGAGGTTGCAGTCCTCGGCTCGGGTGATATCGGACTGATAATGGCCCGGAGAATGAAACTGGAAGGATGCTCGGTGCAGGGCGTTTTTGAACTGCTCCCCTATACCAGCGGTTTGAGCCGAAATGTTGTGCAGTGCCTTAATGACTTTTCCATTCCTCTTTATCTACAGCGAACCGCTGTAAGAATTCACGGGGAGGATCGCCTGGAGGGAATAACCACCATGCAGGTGGATAAAAAACTGCAGCCCCAGGCGGGAACCTCAGAATTTATTCCCTGTGATACCCTTCTTCTGTCGGTGGGTTTAATTCCTGAAAATGAACTTTCCCGGGGAGTGGGAGTGGCCCTGGACCATCGAACCGGAGGTCCTCTGGTCAACCAGGGTCGCATGACCGGGATTCCCGGAATTTTTGCCTGCGGTAACGTGGTTCAGGTTCATGATCTGGCCGATGATGTAACCAGGGAGAGTGAAATAGCAGGTGAAGCTGCTGCCCTTTTTGCTGCAGGTTCTCCTGTTGCCCATCGGGAAAAAGTTGAAACGGGAAATGGACTGCGTTACGTGGTGCCCCAGAATATTAATATTGCTGCTGCAGGGGAGGAAGATCTACTCCTTTTTATGCGGGCCGAGGTTCCCCGACGCAAAATCAGGATCAGGATCAGCCAGGAAGGTCAGGAAAAACTATCTTTTCCTCTGCCCTTTATTAAGCCGGGAGAAATAATTAAGCTGGCCATTACCCCGGAAATGCGAACCGAATTAACCCCGGGACATAATTTAAATATTGAAGTGGAGAGGGACAAAAAAAAATGGGTGAAAAAAAACTGATCTGTGTAATCTGCCCGGTGGGCTGTGAAATTTCTGGAACCATAAACAAAGGGAAACTGCAGGAAATAAAGGGGCACAGGTGTGAACAGGGGGAGGAATATGCCCGGGAGGAATTCACCTCCCCGGCCCGGATTTTAACGGCTACCGTTAACATTAGGGGAGGGAGGGTATCTCAGCTGCCGGTCAAATCCAGCGGACCCCTGCCCCGGGAAAAAATTGAACCAGCAATGAAAGTGCTGGCTCAAGTAATGCAAAAAGCTCCGGTGCAGGAAGGACAGGTAATAATTGAAAATATCCTGAATACCGGGAAGGATTTAATTGCCACCCGCAGTATGGATGTCCTGGATTAGTTAGAAATTCCCCTGAAGGCCCAGTTATTTTGCCATTTTGCGGATAAGATCGGCCCGGGTAACAATTCCCAGCAGGCGACCTTCTTCAACCACCGGTAAACGGTTAACGTTGCGATCAATCATCAGGGTGGCAATTTCCTCCACGGGGGTATCCGGTTCAACTGTTATCAGCTTGGTACTCATCAGGCCTTCAACAGTAACTGAAAGGTATTTTTTAAATTCCTCCTCAAATTTTTTGATATTTCCCAGGTAAATAATTCCTCCCAGAATATTGATGTAATCGGGGAAAG
>PWFS01000044.1 GCA_003554145.1 Halobacteroidaceae bacterium
CTAAATGGGAAAAATTACTGACAGCATAATGCCTATAATGATGGAGTGTGCGGAACCAGGCGTTTTCAGCAGGGCACACTATCCTAACAAGAATACCCCAGCTGGCCTTCTTCCCCAATCTAAAAGTTATTTAGAACCTATTTTTACTCCTGACGAAAAAGTTCTCCTGCTGGCAGAAAACCAAAGAGGAGTTATTATCTCTGAGAAAAAATCAAAGGGAAACCCTGGGATCTCGCCTGCGAAATTGTAGAAGCCCAGGCCCATAATTAAAGAAAAGATATGTGCCCAGCCACCTTTATTACTGCTATTGATGCCATCCTGTTTTTGGAATAGGACAGGCTGATAATCTATGACCTCCAGGGTAATGAATTAATTAGTTCTGGAATGATTGTAAAAAGTCCTTGGGTAGATGGAATAAACGAAGATCAAAGTCGGGGGCTCTCTGTTTTCTTATATTAGGCAGACAATAGATTGTTCAGTTTTTCAGGGGGATCATAATCATATTCCCTACGATGTGCGAGGCGGTAATTCTCCCAATTAACTTGAATTTTTCTGGATTTGCATATAGTGTTTCTAACATTTTTGTAGTTCCAAAAAATGAGCTAAAAAAACCCGTCCTTTTTCAGGGCGGGTTTTCTTATGGGAAAACTATTCCGGGGAGATCAAAGGGAGGCCGGCCTCCTGCCAGGCAATTATTCCTCCCAGAAGGTTGTAGGCCTGATGCAGGCCCAGTTCATTCATCTGGGCCACTGCAGTTGCACTGCGGTTGCCCGAACGACAGTATACAATGAAGGTTTTCTCGGGATCCAGTTCCTTTAAGGCTTCCTGGAAATCAGGGCTGTAATAATCAAGGTTTAACGCCCCTTCAATGTGTCCGGCCTGATACTCCTCTGGAGTTCTAACATCAAGCAGCACCAGTTTATCATCTTCTGATTTTTTCTCCATTAACTCCAGGGCTTCTTCCCAATTTATATCGATTTTTTGCTCTTCTTCTCCGGTCACTGCAAAAACCAGGAACACCAGGATAAAGACTGCCAGTAAAAGAGCAGCTCCTTTTCCGATCATTCTTATCAGCTCCTCCCCTAACCCTAAAATTCTACCTGATTACATGCTTTTATTTTAATCCCCTCTATCCCTCCTGTCAACTGCTCAGGATGAAAATTTCCCTTCCAGGCCAAAAAAGAATTTTACCTGGAGTTCTTTTTCAACCTCAGACCACCGAAAATGAAGGTAAAAAGCCAACGGGCGGGAAATATTTAGATTAATATCGGGATAAATAATCCGGTAATACCCTTCAGAGACTATCCCCAAAGGAGTTGTTTTTTTATGCCCTTTCTGGACGCTCAGTTGAAGAATAACCCCTTTCAGTATCTAAAGCAGTGCCTGCTGGCCGTGGGATCTGTTTTTATACTGTTCCTCCTGTTGAATATTGAGCAGCATTCCGCAATTATCAGCACCCTGGGAGCTACAATTTTTGTTGTTTTTTCCCTGCCCCGTTCTTATTCCTCCCAACCCCGCCGCATCCTTGGCGGTTATTTCTGGGGCAGTGTCATAGGTATAGGCGGCCATTATTTGATTATAACAGCGGATCTAGAAGCTCTTCCCCTGATTATGATCGGGGCCGGGGCTGCAGGCGCAACTCTTTTTTTAATGGCTGCCACCAATGCCGAACATCCTCCTGCTGCCGGCCTGGCCATCGGGTTAATTTATAATAGCTGGGGCTGGGAAACCCTCCTGGCGATCTGGGGAGCAGTGATATATCTTTCTGCCATGCGTTTTTTCCTGGGAAGCTGGCTAATTGATCTGACCTATGGGACTAATCAGCAAATGAAAGCTGATAGGAACTGAATGCTTTTTTGGGTATAGCCATTCGGCAGGTTATCAGAGGATCAACGATCTGACAGATCTGCAAATCGCAAACAATACTCATCAGCATTGCAACCTCATTATTGCTCAGCGGAAGGCGAGTCTTGAGGAACTGATGGGTCCAATCCATTACCAATTTTGCCGCCTCGTCCAGGTCATCCCCAGAACCTATAATGTAAAAATAGTCTCTGTTTTCCAGGACCGGTGTGGCCAGTTCCAGTTCTTTGATCACATTTACCCGCACTGTGACCCGGCCGGCTACTTCTATTCCACAAAAAAGGACTTCTCCATCACCCTGCAGGGCATGCAAGTCCCCCAGGGCCAGAAGACCTCCCCTTTGCCACACAGGAAGATAGATGCGGGTTCCCTTGATAATCTCTTTATTATCCATATTGCCCCCATGGGTTCCTGGAGTTCCACAGGGAACTGTTGCTTCTCGGGGAGCAGTTCCAATTACTCCTACCATGGGTTGAACCGGAAAGCTTAAAATTTCATTAAAACGAGCCCACCCATTTTTTATAGGGATTATTCGCGTTTCGGACCCATCCAGGAGTCCGGGAATTGCCCCCATATCCTTTACTGCAGTCATTACTCCATATTCAGCAGTTTCAATATCCAGAATATCCACCGCCAGCACGTCTCCCGGTTCCGCCTCTTCTATTGCCAGGGGTCCGGTTGCAGGATTGATAGAAGACCAGTCGGTACTTTCAAACAATTGATCCGGGGAGTTGATCTGATTGCTAAAGCAGTCCCTGGTAACAAAGGTTGCCGTAGCTCCTGGCTTGATTGTAGCTGCCGCTTGAGCATCGGGGGAAAAAGAATAAATTGCCTGATCTGATTTGATTTCCACCATAATTTACTGTCCACTTCCTTTCCAATCTTTTTTGTCCACCTTCTATATACTTCTCTTTTCTGTTTTTTTACCCTGCAATGGGAAAAATCAGGGTCTTTTTCCCCGCTCTTTCCTGTCTGCAATCCTTTTATTGTTTTCAGGATATTTATTCTACGGAAATGAAGGTATTGGGAAAAAGATCAAGAATTATTACTGAATAGCAAAATGAAAGGGGAGATTGAACCATGAACATCCAGGAAGCAGTAAATGGGGCTATTAATTTTGAGAGGAAAGGCGTTTCTTTTTACATGGAACTGGCTGCTCAGACTGAAAACCGTCTTGGCCGCCGCCTGTTCTATACTCTGGCCAAAGAAGAGGTGGAACACATCCTGATTATTGATGATATCCGCCGCAGGCTGGATCGGGGAGAAAAAGCAGATCAGGAGCTGGATCTGAAAACCACCATAGAAGAACAGATGAAAGAATATTTTGGAGCCTTTAACCCGGAACAGATGCAGGAAAAGAGTATGAGCAACCTGGACGGCTACGAAATGGCCATGGAAATTGAAAATCGGGGTTATGAAATGTACGATCGTTTCCTTCAAGAAGCAACTGAAGAACGAGCCCAGGAATTTTTTAAAAAAATGAAAGAAGAAGAAAAACGCCATTTCGAGGCTCTACAGAACGTATACTACTACCTGACTAACCGGGACCACTGGCACTCCGAATCCGAAAGTGCAGTTTGGAACTGGATGGTTTAGTTTTTTTCCCAGGAATTCAGCTCGGACCTCCTCTGCTTCCAGCGGGGGAGGTTTTTAAAGTTCATCTTCCTTTTAACCACCCCCATGGAGTTCCAGAGAAAATAATTGAAATAAATTTTTAAGGGAGCTTATTATCATAACTGCAGATTTATTTTTCGTGTTAGTAACCCTTTTGCTGTAAAGCTGCCTTAAACAGCCAGTTCCCGGGTAAAACCATATCTAATCTTTTTGGGACCTGATAGATCAAATTGTCCCGAAATTAAAAAGGCCCCACTGCCAGGCGGGGGCCTTCCTAACAACATTTGGGTTCAATTGGGGAGAAGAAAAAGCACCGTAAAAAAGTGGCTCACACTTCCCGCCAGGACAAAAATATGCCACACCGCATGATGAAATTTCATCCTCTTCAGGCCGTAAAAAATCAGACCTACCGTATAGAAAAGCCCTCCCCCGATTAAAAGCATCAGGGCAACAGAATCTAAGCCCTCAATTAGCGGCCGGATGGCAAAAACAATTAACCAACCCATAAGCAAATAAAGGACTATGGCGGGACCCGAAAATTTTTCTCTCCAGAAAATTTTCCCTAATATACCCAGGAGAGCAATGCCCCAGATCAGGCCAAAGATGGTCCAGCCCAGGGGGCCCCGCAAAAGTACCAGGGTAAACGGCGTATAAGTTCCCGCTATCAATAGAAAAATGGCTGAATGATCAATTATGCGCAGAATATTCTTGGCTTTACCCCGCGGAAAGCTGTGGTACAGGGTCGAGGAAAGGTATAGAATGATCAGGGTAATGCCATAAACCAGAAAGGCCCCTTTATGCCAGCCAGTTCCATAAAGGGAAGCCATAACTAGCAAAACAACCAGTGCGGCCACTGCCAGTCCCAGTCCAATACCATGCAACAGGGCATTTAAAATTTCTTCATTCCGACTCATCTCAATTCTACTCATTGTACCCTCCCTGGAAAAATTAGGGGCAGGCCCCAATTTGACTCAGCTCAATCTCCCCAGATTATTCCAAAAACTTTATGATCTCCCGCATAAAAGCCGGCAGATCAGCCGGAGTACGGGAAGAAATAATATTATAATCAACCACGACTTCCTCATCAATGAAATCGGCACCGGCATTTTTTAAATCATCTTTTATTGCGGCGAAGGAAGTCATTTGATGGCCCGCAACAATATCGGCTGAAATCAAAACCCAGCCTCCGTGACAGATTGTAGCCACCAGTTTTTTTCGCTCATAAATGGACTGGATTAACGCCAAAATATTTTCCTGTTGCCGGAGACGATCGGGAGCCCAACCCCCGGGAACAATTATTCCATCAATTCGGCCCGCATTAATTTCCTCGGGAGCAGCATCAACTTTTGTGGTCATACCCCTTTTGCCCCTGTATTCCTTCTCTTTACCGACAATTGAAACCCGGGCCCCCTCTTCCCGCAAACGCAGCAGGGGATAAAAAAGTTCAATATCCTCAAATTCTGCTTCAGCAAGGATTATAATATGTTTTCCCTCTAAACGCATAATGCCCCTCCTCACATTTAATTTTATCCTAAAATTCGCACCCTATTCGGGAATTCCTGCCTTTGGGGTAGAAAAAAAACCAGACCTGTTGTATGCTGATATCAGAAGGGAGGGCTTAAAATGGTAGATTTAAAAGATATTCAGAAAAAAATCGGGGCTGCTCTGGAGGTGCTACTGGAACAGGCAGCAATGCAGGAAGGAGATATCTTAATTCTGGGATGCAGCAGTAGCGAAGTACTGGGGAAAAAGATTGGTTCAGCTTCCAGCCTGGAAGTAGCTGAGCACCTTCTTGATGTAATATATCCCGAAACTCAAAAAGAAGGAATTTTCCTGGCAGTACAGTGCTGCGAACACCTCAATCGAGCCCTGGTAGTGGAAGAAGAATGCGCCTGGTTATATGACCTGGAAATTGTAAATGCCATTCCCCATCCTGATGCCGGGGGAGCAACAGCAACTATGGCTCTGAAGCGTTTCCAAAACCCGGTCCTGGTGGAAAGTATTCAAGGCCACGCCGGAATTGATATCGGGGATACTTTTATCGGAATGCATTTGCGCCCGGTAGCAGTGCCAGTCCGTCCCCCCAGCTTTAAAATTGGGGAAGGGCACCTGACCATGGCTCGCACCCGGCCCCGGTTAATTGGCGGTAAAAGGACTAAATATAACGAGGGCTCCGCCGGAAAAACCGGTGAAAAATAGCCCCGAAGATAAATCCTCCAATATGAGCCCACCAGGCAATTCCTCCATACCCCGCACCCATGGCCAGGGCCATGGTTCCATAATAAACCTGGACAAAAAACCAGACCCCAATAAAAACAAATGATCGAACCCGGAAAAAGTAAGGAAAAAATAAAATCGGAAAAAATGCTGTAACCCGGGCCAGGGGAAACAGCAAAAGATATGCCCCCATTACTCCAGCAATTGCTCCCGAAGCTCCAATGGTGGGAGCCATTGAGGCGGGATTAAATATTATATGGAAAAAACCTGCAAAAATCCCGGTTAAAAGGTAAAAAACTAGGAAGGAAAATCTCCCCAACCTATCTTCCACATTCCCGCCAAAAAGGCCCAGGATCCACATGTTCCCCAGAAGATGACCAAGATTACCGTGAAAAAACATGGAGGTTATTAGCACTGAAAAATCCGGAGTTCCCGTGGTTAAAAAAAGCCGGGGGACAATTCCAAAACTATAAAAAGTACTGATCAATTCCATCTGGGACAGCTGGAGCTGCCACAGGAAAAGACCGCTATTTATTATTATTAAAAGGGTGGTAATCAGGGGAAACCTCCTGCAGGGAACATCATCCCTCACCGGAATCATTGCTTTTACCTCCCAGAAAATGCAAAATATGATCCAGGACCTGGACCCCCTGGGTTTCAGCTATTAAATGCCCTCCCTCTGGAATTATTTTCAGGGAGTAGCGGGAAAAGGTCTTGAGTTCCTCTACAGAGCAGGGAGGTGCTACCCAGGTATCATCAGCCCCCCACAAAAAAAGGGTCCTGATTTCAATCTTCTCCGGTAATACCGCTGGACTGCGTCGATTATCTGCAGTCATTTTTAGCAGAGTCGCCAGCGCCCCTTCCCGGAGCAGGGGCTCATAATAAGCCTGGAATTCGAGAGTTGAAGGTTCTCGACCATAGGCAGATTCCAGGATGCTGTACACTCTTTTTTCGCTAAGAAAAAAAGTGCTCATAAACCAGCCCCCAAACTGCCGCACAGGTCTCCAGCCAAAAATTCTGGTCCAGGAACCTCCTCCCCCATTTTGCAATGCCGGAGCGAGAAGAATTAAGCCCTCTGGTTCCAGGTATTCCTCTCCCACCATCTGGGTTACTATCCCTCCTCCCATGGAATGGCCCACTAAGAAATGAGGGGCCGGGGGCTCCACAGCCTGCCAGAAATCTGCTGCTATGGCAGCATAACCCCCCCGCGACAAATCCAGAGTATCTGCTGCGGGACTGAGGCCAAACCCGGGTAAATCTATGGCATAAACCTCATAACCGGCGCGGGCCAGGGGTGGCGCAACAACATGCCAGCTAAAAGTTGAACCTCCCAGGCCGTGAATTAAAAGAAGACTGCCCCGGGGTTGACAGACCGCCGGACAGTAACGGTAGTAAATCTCCAGGTCTTCCTCCTGAAACCAATACCCTTCTGCCTGGGCAGTTCCGGGATAAAAGTTCAGGAAAAGGAGTGTAAAGATCAAAAACATTATCTTCATCTCTGCGCCTCCCCTCCACCGTCAGGGGTTTATTTTTTTCTTCTTTTTTCCAACCAGCCCACCAGAATGAGCCCCAGTTCATACAGGAGGTACAGGGGGACAATCATGAGAACCTGGGAAAAAAAATCTGGGGGGGTAATAATGGCGGCAATTATTATAATACCCAGAAGGGCAAACTTTCTGATTCCAGCCAGGGTATGATAACTAACCAACCCCAGAAACCCAACTATTAACATAATCAGGGGCAGCTGAAAAACCAGGCTAAAAGCCAGGTGAAATCGGATAAAAAAAGAGAGGTAATCTCGAAAAGAAAACATCGGGAGCAACCTTTCCCCGGCAAAGCCGAGGAAAAAATTTATAGCCAGGGGAAACACCACGTAATAACTGAAAGCCAGCCCCAGGAAAGAAAGGAAGGCAATGGCCAGGAAAGAAGGGAGCAGAACCCTCTTTTCTTCCTGATAAAAACCAGGGAGAATAAAAGCCAAGACCTGATACAAAATTGCGGGCAAAGAAAGTAAAAGCCCCGTACTGAAAGCGAGGCGTAGATTACCCAGGAAAGCTTCCGGAGGAGTCAGGTAAATCAGGGAAATTTCTCCCGCGGGCTGCAGGATAATGTTCCGCAACCAGTCAGCAACTAAAAAACAGATCAGACTTAAGCCAAAAACAAAGGCCAGAACAATCAACAGGCGGTAACGGAGTTCCTGGAGGTGTTCTATCAGGGACATTTTCACCAGTTCATCCACTTTTATCCCCCCTGGCAGCAAGCATTTGCTCCGCCCGGCCCAGATCTTCAGGTGTATTAACATTAAAAAACGAAGTGGGATCCCAGTTAAAACCCTTCAGATCTTCAGGTGTAACTTTTTTTACACCCTGCTGGCGAGCTATACCCATCAATCTGAGGGTTCCCTGTTCCAGGTTGGCGCGAATTGGTTCCATTAAATCCCGGTGATAAAAACTGTGCAGGGGATGGGGCCCATCCTCTAAGAGGGGCATTAGGCCCTTCCAGCCAGGAGTCATTTTCCAGAGAAATTTAATCAGCCCTGGCTGAATAAAGGGCATATCACAACCACAAAAAAAAGACCATTCCGTTTTACTGGCCTTCAACCCCGCCAGAATCCCACGAAGGGCTGAAGGAGGATAGTCCAGATCATCATCTACCTGCCTGACCCCAGCTACCCTGATTTCCTGTTCCGGTCTTTTCACCACTATTATCTCCCGGGCTACCGATTGCAGGGCTGCAACCGTCCAGCTTAAAAGGGGACGGTTGCCCAGGGAAAGGTTCCACTTACACTGCCCCATCCTGCGACTGATCCCCCCGGATAGAATTATACCGGAAAACCCTTTTTCACTCCCATCCACCATTTTCAATCATCCTGCTGATCTTCCTCAGAATCCTCGGAAGGCTGCGGTTGTTCATGGCCCTTTTTTTCTTCTTCTTTTTCATCAGGCTCTTCGTCCAGAGTCCGTTGAAAATCCTTGGAAGCACTGCGGAATTCCCGCAAACCCTTTCCAATTGACTTGCCTATTTCGGGCAGCCTCTTGGGCCCAAAAATAAGCAGAATCACGGCTGCAATCAATAGTAACTCGGGCACACCAATTCTTCCAAACATCAATTCTCATCCTTTCCTTCCCGCTGAATTAAAAATATACGGGGCACTTTTTGATCAGAACCCCCGGGTTTTTCCATTGCTTAATTATTAATTCGTTTACAACCTCCTTTTTCCTTTTTTACCGTCATTAATTTTATTGCAGGAAATAACCGAATAGTCCCTAATTCCTCTTTAAAAGACTGATAAGGGGGAGGAACTCTATTGCTTGAACAACCGCAGGAAAATTTAGATCCCAGGGCATTTTATGCCTGGTTCTGGCGAGGAATATTTATCGGAGCTTTTTTGCTGGTTCTGATTACTTGCTTTTCCATAATCAATCGTCTGTGGTTGGGGTGGGCCGAATGGTGGATCTGGATTTTGCTTGTTTTTACTATTGTTTTAACCCTTTTGGAAGCACTAATCATCCCCAAACTGAGGCTTAAATTCTGGCGCTACGAATTGAATGAGGAAGAAATTGATATTCAACATGGAATCCTCATAATCAAAAGATCCCTGATCCCCATGATCCGGGTTCAGCATGTTGATACTGAACACGGCCCCATTTTAAGGCGTTTTGGACTGGCTACTCTGCGAATTTATACTGCAGGAACCACCCATCGCATTCCCGCATTGGACGCCCAAAATGCCCATGCCTTAAGAAGGCAAATTGCCTATCTGGCCCAGGTGAGTGATGAAGATGTCTGAATTTCAACGGCAGCATCCTTTAATGATCCCCTATAAAGCAGGAAAGCAATTTTTTGGAATTATTCTCCCCATTATCCTGATAAGCCTTCTAACCGGTTTAAGGGAAGGCGAGTTTTCAATTGGCTGGACCCATTTGCTGGGGGTTCTGGGGGTGTTCTGTCTTTTTTTATTTTACAACTTCCTGGAATGGTTCTTTTTTTATTATCAGGTGGTTGATGGTATATTACATATCCGGTCCGGAATACTGATCAAAAACGAAAGATACATTCGCCCGGAAAGAATTCAAGCAATAAATACCCGGGCGGGAATTTTCCTCCGAATTTTCAATCTGCTTACTCTTACGGTAGAAACGGCAGGGGGTTCCGGAGAAGCAGAACTTAATATTACCGCTTTGCGGGCGGAAGAAGCAGAGCGCCTGGAAAAAAAACTGGCTATAAATTCGGAAAATATGTCTCCAACCGAACCCCAGACCTGTACAGGGAATGCTTTCAGTTTATCTCCCCGGGATATTATTATTTCGGGTTTAACCTCCGGGAATTTCCTCATCCTATTCTCCATTTTGGGGGTTATCCTTTCTCAGGCCTACCCCATTATCCCCGACTGGTTTTGGGATTTTGTTTTCCTTTTTGTATCTGAGCGAGGTCCTGTAATTGTTGGTTTTTTAATTCTTATCTTATTACTTCTATCCTGGATTATCTCTTCGATAAAAGAAATTGTTCAGCTGGGAAAATTTTCAGTATATCGATCGGGGGATGAAATAAAGATTGCCTGGGGACTGATAGAAAAAAAGAGCATGTCTCTGGAAGCACACCGGGTGCAGGCCATTTCCCTGGAGGAAGGAATTTTGCGCCTACCCTGGCGCCTCCGGGAGGTAAAACCGGAAATTGTTGGTCGCGCCACAGAAGGAGGAGAGGAAGCTTCAGTTCTTTATCCCCTATTGCGGCCCGAGGATACTCCTGAATTTATTCAGTCCATCCTGCCCGAATTTTCCTGGCGGGAAAAACTAAAACCCCTACCCCAGAGAGCTCGTATTCGTTACATTTTTCGCACAACTATTCTTTTTTTACTCCTGTCCCTGATCTTTTCCCTTATTCCCTTTTTTCAGCCCTATGGGCTGCTGACTCTTATCCTTATTCCCCCTGCACTTTACTATGGAAATATCCGGTTCAAAGAAACCGGTTGGGCAATTGAGGATAATTACATCTTCATTCAAAACCGGCTTTTAGCCCGGCAAATTTCAATTATTCCCTACAGCAACATTCAAGATCTACGGCTGACTATCAACCCCTTGCAGCGAAGAAAAAGACTGGCCACCCTCCAGGTGGGTGTTGCTTCCTCACCTAATGCCCGGATTTTTAAATTGAAGGATATCGATCAAGAAACCGCCCGACAGTTCTGGTACTGGTTTTCCCGCAGCAGGAGTTAATTGAAAGAAACGGAAATTTTTATAAAGCTTTTCCAGGGAGAAGGAGGTTTATCATGTCACTGTTTCGCTTCCAAGATGTATCAATAATAATTAATCAGCAAGCTATCCTGGAAGAAACCACGATGCAGTTCCGCGAAAATGAAATTGTGGGGATTTCAGGACCCAGCGGAACCGGAAAAACTACATTTTTAAAAATCTTTAACCGCCTGTGGGAACCCTCCAGCGGCCGAGTATATTATCAGGACCAACTCCTGGAAAACTATGATCATACCTGCTTACGGCGGGAGGTTATTCTTCTTTTCCAGGAACCTCTTTTGTTCGGTCCCCGGGTTAGAGACGATCTCCTCTATCCTTTTACTCTGCCCCGCTTTCAAGAAAAACCTCCTCCGGATAAAACCCTTATTCAAGCGCTGGAAATTATGGAACTGGCTCCCAGCTTTATTGATAAAAACAGTTCAGAATTATCCGGGGGGGAGAAGCAAAGAATTGCTCTGGCCCGCAGCCTTCTTCTTCAACCACGGGTTTTGCTCCTGGATGAACCCACTTCAGCCCTGGACCAGGAATTAACAAGTTCTCTCCTGGATCGCATTAAGGCCATCCACAACCCTTCCCTGATGATTTTTATTTCCCACGATCCCGAGCTTCTAAATCAGGCTGATGTTCACTATCACCTGGAGAACCGTCGCCTGCAAAAGAGGAGGTTGTTATCATGACCGTTGATATTTCCCCACTGGGAATGATCCTGGCCTACGTTCTTTTTTTCCTGGTTTTTCTTCTTTCCCATATCAACCGACTGGAGATTAACCGGGATTTAATTATTTCCACCGTGCGCATGAGCCTGCAGTTGTTTTTAATCGGGGGCATCCTGATCTATATTTTCGAACTGGAATCACCCCTGATCATTACAGCCGTTTTCCTGGTAATGGTTTTTTTTGGGGCCTGGACCATCATGGAGCGCTCCGGAGTAACTTTCCTGCCCATATTTTTTAGCCTCTTTTTTTCTCTCATCCTGGGAAGCGGCTTCGTCCTGATATTTTACCTGCTATTGGTTGTGGGGGTCAGCCCCTGGTATGATCCTCAATTTTTTATCCCCCTGGCAGGTATGATAATTGGTAATTCCATGAACGGGAGCACGCTGGCCGTGGAACGCTTCTTCAATGGGGTCCGGGACAACAGGCTGGAAATTGAGACCCGGGCTACCCTGGGAGCCAACGCCCGGGAGGCTTCCCTGAAGATTTTTAAACAGGCTTATCGTGCAGCGCTTTTACCAACCCTTTCTTCCATGACCGGTATGGGAATTGTTTTTTTGCCGGGCATGATGACCGGTCAGATCCTGGGAGGAACGCCTCCCCTTATTGCTATAAAGTACCAGATTACAATAATGCTGGGTATTCTGGCCAGCGTGGCACTTTGCAGCCTTTTAGTCCTGTTCTTTGAACGCCGATTCCTTTTTTCTTCTCTGGATCTACCCCGATATCATCTTTTCGACAAAAAGCCCCGGGGATAAAAATCAGGGGACTTCGGGTAGGGAACTACCCATTATTGGAGCAACCGACCTCCCCCGCCACAGTAACTACCGTTCGGTATACGGCGGTTCCTCATTTTACACTGTCACGTGGGACTTCCACCCGTTAGTCTGCGCCCCTTCCGGGCACATATAAAAGAGAGGTCACCCAATCCCGGAATTGGGTGGCCCTCTCTGTGGTGGGGGGTTATTATCCTTTTTATGTTTTAGCTTAACCTAGGTTTCTACACCGGGGAAAATATACCTGCAAAAAATTCAATAAATCATCACTTTAACCCATTACATGTCAACCGGTCTTTGCCCCTGCCCCTACTTTCTTCATTTACCTCTTTTGACCCCCTGACGAGAATTGGGAAAACCGGGTTGAAAATAAAATGTCTCCTGCCTTTCTCCGACAGCCAGAATATTCCCAGCGGGCGGGTAAAATCTGATTGTCTATTTTTGTTTCCATTGTTTACCTTACTATTAAATTTAATTTGCTTCCCCCGCCTCTTTAATAGTATAATTAACCTATCTGAGCCTTTCTGGAGGTGAACCACATGAACCTTAACATTGGAGAAGAGGTAAAATTAGTTGAAGAAATGCTGGAAGAAGGTCGATTGGAAGAAGCAAAAAATTTCCTCAATCAAAATTTAACCAAAGCGGCCCACATAATTGACCACCTGCCCTTCCATCTTATTGGACCTGCTTTCCGCCTTTTAACCAAAAACAATGCCCTGGAAGTTTTCGAAGAACTGGAACCTGAAGATCAAACCCAGGTTATTGACAGCCTCGGAACCGAAGAAGGAACAAAGATGTTTTCCCATCTCCCTCCTGATGATCAGGTTCAGCTACTGGAGGAAGTCCCGGCCAAGGTGGCTAAAAAACTCCTGGCTTCCCTGGAAAAAGAAAAGCTGGACACTGCGCTAACCCTGATTGGCTATCCCCGGGGCAGTGCCGGACGTTTGATGACCCCCAATTATCTCTCTTTAAAAAAAGAAATGACCGTTCGGGAAGCCCTGGATCGGATCCGCAAGGCAGGTCTGACTTCGGAAACAATTTACTACTGTTATGTGACCGATCGGGAAAGGCGCCTGGAAGGAGTTATTTCTCTGCGCAACCTGGTAGTGTCTGAACCAGATCAGGTTGTCAGGGATTTGATGGACCCTGAGGTTATTGCGGTTAATACCCATGACCGGCAGGAACTGGTTGCTCGTCTTTTGGGAGATCTGGATTTTCTGGCCATTCCTGTAGTAGATAAAGAGAACCGGTTGGTGGGGATAATCACCATTGACGATGCCATTGATGTCCTGGAGCGGGAAGAAACCATGACCGCTTATTCTTCGGTTGGAGTTACCCCGGTAGAACAAGAGGGCCTGCGCAGCCTGCGCCTGATTGAAGGTCCCATGACCCAGTCCCTGCGAGTCCGGCTTCCTTTTTTGCTTATTACTCTGTTCGGAGGAATGGTTGCTGGAAGGCTTATTGGAGCCTTTGAGCACACCCTGGAAACTGTAGTTGCCCTGGCCTTTTTTATTCCCGTTATTATGGATATGGGGGGCAATGTTGGCACCCAGTCCTCCACAATTTTTGCCCGGGCCCTGGCCCTGGGCCAGATAAAACTGGATAGTTTTTGGAAGTACCTTCTGCGAGAATCCCTGGTAGGACTTGCCCTGGGCCTGCTTATTGGTCTGGGAGGAGGTATATTTGCCTGGGTCTGGCAGGGCGACATTAACATGGGCCTGGTGGTTGGCCTGTCCCTGATTTTCACCATGGTTCTGGCCAGCATCCTGGGTTTTTTAATTCCCCGCCTGGTTCTGGCCATGGGTTTTGATCAGGCTGCAGGATCTGTTCCCATCATTACCAGCATTAAGGATATGAGCGGGATTTTAATCTACTTCCTGCTGGCCAATTTTTTCCTGGGGATAATATAAAGGGCCTGCTCCTTGGAATAAATAACTCGCTGGGCTTTGGGCATCACCACAATCTTTTTTTACCATTTTTTCCGGATCAGGGAAATAAGCAGGCAATTTAATCAAAATGGGGAAGGTTAAAACTGAAAGGATGCCGAAATAACAACAAAAGGGGGTTTTTTGGATGAGTGACACCAGAAAAATCCTGGAGTACGCACTGACCATGGAAAAAAAAGGCGCAGCCTTTTATAGAGAACAGGCAGAAAAGGTTGAAGATGCGGAAATCAGAAAACTCTTCCACAGGCTCTCCCAATTTGAACAGGAACATGTCAAATACCTTGAAAATAAGATTGATGAGTTGAGAGAAAAGGCGGATATAACCTTTGAACCAGCTGCCATCTCCGAAGAAGAAGTTTCCTTTGCTTCCCGAAAAAAAGGAGAACTGGAAGAGGAAAGCAAAAATGACCTCCCCATTATTCGAATGGCATATTTAATCGAGAAAGATTTCCATGATTTTTATAAAAAAGCCGGCCAGAAAGCAAAAGGGGAGAAGGCCCGCCAGCTTTTCCTGGAGTTAGCTGCCTGGGAAGAAAAACACCTGAATTATCTGTACAGAATGTACCAGCAACTAATTCAGGAATTCTGGTTTGAAATGGGCTTTGAACCCTTTTAAAATTTTTCTTTTCATGTACAGGAGGTATCGTCCTGATGCAATTCCGTCCGTTAAAACCCGAAGACAAAGAAGATGCCCTGGCCATTGCATCTGAGACCTGGGATGGTGAGGACTATATTCACCTGATCTGGGACGAATGGCTTAACGAAGAAGAAGGTGAGTTTACCGCCATCCTTTCCGGTGGCGAACTGGTTGGTTATGGGAAATATACCGTCCTGAGTCCTGGAGAAGCCTGGCTGCATGGGGCCCGGATAAAAAAAGAACACCGTGGTTCAGGCCTGGGCAGTGCCCTGCTGGAATATTTTTTAAAAAAAGCCAAAAATGACAATATGGAAGCTGTTCGCTACGCAGCCCACGCTTCCAACAAGGCCTCAATCAACATGGCCCTTAACCGGGGCGCGCGGATAGCGGGAAAATATCACCTGTTCTCCCGACCTTTAACCGCTCCCACCCCAACGGCCAAAACTTCTCCCCGCCGTTTAACCGAGATAACACCCCGTATTGTTGAGGAGCTGGAGACCTGTCCCTTTGTTAAATATGGCAACGGCTATATAGCTGCCAACTGGCAGTTCCGGAAAGTTAGCCAGCCCAGCCTGGAAAAATATCTGGAAAAAGGCCATATTTATTCCATGCACCGGGGTTTTCTCCTGTACACCCCTCCCTCTGCCCCCAACGACTTTGCTTATATTTCTGCCATTTCGGGCAGCCTGGAGGTTCAGAATATTCTTCTTAACTGGGGTATAAATGAAAGCAAAAATCAAAAAGCTGGGTCCATAATGGTTAAGCTTCCCTCTTACCCTCCCCTGATCCAATTTTTCCGCCGGAGAGGCTTTTTACCCTGGGGGAAAACAACAGAGCCTGATTTCTTCCTCCTGGAATTCAACCCAACCTGAAAAAGGAAAATAGCCGGGGGTGAAAACTTATATTATATCTCCAGACCCGTCATTTCCTGACCGGTCAGGGCGGAGGTGTTTTTTGTGCAAAAAAAACTGCAAAACCTGATGAGCCTGAGCAAAGCAGATTATTGTGATATCCGGGTGGAGGATACTGAGATCACCAATATTTCTTACCGGGGCAGAGAACTGGAAAAAATGGAGCGAAAAATTCAGTTTGGCGGCTGTATCAGAACCCTAATCGGAAGTGGATGGGGTTTTATTTCTTTTAACAGCCTGGACAACCTGGAAGAAAAACTCCGTCAGGCCGAAGATCAGGCCCGAACTATTAACCGGGTCAAAAAAGGTCAGGTCCAACTGGCTCCGGCCCCGGTAATTATTGCAGAGGAAAAAAATGACTGGGGAGAAGATCCCCGGCAAATTTCTCTGAAAGAAAAACTGGAACTGATGCAGCATTACAATAATTTGATATTGAATACCGACTCCCGGGTTAACAGCAGCCGAATAGTATATTTTGATCATCATACCGACTGGTTCTTTGCCAGTTCCAGTGGAACCTATATTTATCAGGAAAAAGGGGATATCGGCGGCAACCTTGGCGCCTGGGCCAGTGCAGGGCAGGAGAGAACCTACGATGCGGTTACTTTTGGTTCGAATAACGATTTTTCTGTAGCTCGAGGCCACGATGAACAGGTAGTTGCAGCAGCCCGGCGCGCTGTGGAACAACTCCAGGCTCCTACAGTCAGGGGTGGCCAATATCCCGTCATCCTGGATCCAGAAATGGCTGGGCTCTTCGTCCACGAAGCTTTCGGCCATCTCAGCGAGGCTGATGAAATTTTCGATGATAAAAATTTATTGCAGCTGATGCAACCCGGCACCCGCTACGGTCCTTCTTTTTTGAATATATATGACAGCGGCCGGGAATGGGGTAATCGCGGAGCCAGCCATTATGACGATGAGGGTCTCCCTACCCAGAAGACCTATTTGATTCAAAATGGAGAAGTAGTTGGTCATCTCCATTCCAGAGAGTCTGCAGCCCGCATGGAAACCGAGCCCACCGGCAGCGCCAGGGCTATGGATTACCGTTTTCCACCCATCTGCAGGATGCGCACCACCTGCATAGAGCCGGGGCTGGATACCCTGGAGGATATGATCTCAGGTATTGATTATGGGCTTTATGCCATCGGGGGCCTGGGCGGGGAAACAAATGGGGAGCTGTTTACCTTTACCGCCACCCGGGGGCAGATGATCCGCAATGGAAAACTGGCTGAACAAGTTAAAAATGTTACTCTGACTGGGAATGTATTTCACACCCTGAATAATATTGACAGCATCGGCCAGGATTTTGCTATTTTAAATAATGCAGGCGGTTGTGGGAAATTTGAGCAGAGTCCCCTGCCTACCAGCGAAGGCTCTCCCCACATCCGGGTGCAAAACGTTATAGTTGGGGGTGAAGGCTGATGTCATTAAAAAAACTCCTAAAACCCGGAGAAGAAGGGGAACTTCTTCAGAAAAAAAGCCGCCAGGTTACTGTTAATTTTCAAAATAATCGGCTGAAAAAAATCAATTCCGGGGAACAAAAACGGGAAATCCTACGTCTTATAACCGGCGGTCAATTGGGACTGGCCGAAAATACCCGCCCCGACAGTCATGGTGATCTGGGCCGCATGGCCAGGGAGACAGCCCTCATGGGGCCCCGGGTTGATTTTGCCTTTCCCGGCCCGGCTCCCCTGGAGCAGCCCCAGGTGTGGGATAAGCAGGGGGCAGAAATGAAACTGGAGGATCTGATTGATCCCGCCCGTGACTTTGTTGAAAAAACGAGCTCCTATCATTCCGATCTTCAGGCCACAGTCCAGGTCAATAAAGTGGAGAAGCAGGTTCATCTGGAAAATAGTTCCGGTTTTAAAGGTGAATACTTTAAGAGCAGTTTTGAAGTTCTGCTGGGAGTTCGGCTGATTGAAGGTCAGAATATGCTGGAAACCTATTCTTTTCTGGAACATACCCACTGGGACAGTATTAACTGGGAGCTGGAAATAGAAGATTTGCTGCAAAAAATTGACTGGGGAAGACAGAACGTAAACCTGTCCCCGGGGAATTACCCGGTTATTATGACCCCGGCTACCGTGGGAGATATCCTGTGGCCCCTTGAAGAGTGCCTGAACGGGAAGGCCATAACCCGGGGACTGTCCCCCTGGCAGGATCAACTGGGGGAACAGGCTATCAGTCCACAACTGACCCTGATTAACGCTGGAACACTGGACCGAGGCGCCGCCAGTAAACCTTTTGACCGGGAAGGAACTCCCTGCTCTTCTTTTCCCCTGCTGGAAAATGGTGTATTTAAAAATTATATCCTGGACCTGGAGACAGCGGAAAAACTCGGGGAAAAATCCAATGGATGCGGAGGGGAAAATGGTCCTGGCCCGGCCAACCTCCTGCTGGAGCCAGGTTCAGAAACTATGGAGGCCATGATTTCTGATCTGGAGGAGGGAGTTTTAATCGCTCAAACCATGGGAGCCTGGGCTGGAAATCCCTATGGGGGACAGGTCAGCGGCAATATTTCCCTGGGATATAAAATAAAGAATGGGCGGATCCAGGGCCGGATCAAAGATGCCATGTTCTCGCTCAATGTTTTTAAGGCCCTTAAGGAAAAAGTCAGTGCGGTTGGAAAAAAACGAACCTGGCATGGCAGCATGCTACTGCCGGCCCTGCTTCTGGATGAAGTCAATGTTTCCATCAAAAGTCAGGAGGATTGACGGTGGGTTTTCTTAATTCCGTTTTGATTATTATTAACCCTATTGCCGGGGGTGGTCGGGCCCGAAAAATGATCCCCGAGCTGCAGGCCCGTCTGAACAAAATCCCCGTCAACGCAACCATCCGTCTTACCCAGGCCCCCGAACATGCAGTTCAACTGGCCCGGGAAGCCCGGGAAGAAAATTTTGATGCAGTAATTGCCATGGGGGGCGACGGAACAGTTAATGAAGTCATAAATGGCTTAGGGCCGGGCGGGCCACCTTTTGGTATCATTCCTGCGGGAACAGGGAATGATCTGGCCCGAAGCCTTAATATTCCCCTTGCTCCCCTGGCCAGTCTGGACCTTTTGCAAAAAGGAGTCATCAGGAAAATTGACCTGGGTCAGGAGAAAGATCGCCTGTTTTCTATCATTGCCGGACTGGGTTTCCCCGCAGAAGTTATGCGACGGACCAACGACTATAAGGGGGTTTTTCGGGGGCCACTGGCCATCGCCTACAACGTGGTTAAAACAGTTTCCCTGCTCCAGCCCATACCCCTGGAAATGGAGCTGGATGGCCAAATTTATCCGAGGCAGGCCAGCGGAGTTTTTATTCTTAATACCCGTTTTACCGGGGGCGGTCTCCTGGTAGCTCCCGAGGCCAACCCTGCCGATGGGTTTTTAGATGTAGTTATCATGAATAATCTTTCCCGGCCAGCCTTACTTGGTTTACTGCCCCGGGTTTATCGCGGTGGTCACCGCAATCACCCTCAAATTGAATTTTTCCGGGCCCGGAAAATTAAGATTAAAACGGCTTCCCTCTATTCCAAGATGTTTGATGGCTCAATTTACGGCACCTCCCCCCTGGAGGTGGAGATTATTCCTCAGGATTTCAAAATCATATGCCCCAAGGAGGTAAAAGAAAATGACTGATCCCCGAATCAAGAAAATGGCCAGGGTCCTGGTTAACTATTCCCTGGAGCTGGGAAAAGAAAGCAAGGTGGTTATTAATTCCTCAGAAGCCGCTCACCCCCTCATAAAAGAAGTCTACCGGGAAGCCATTGCCAGAGGTTCCTTCCCTGAAGTCAGGGCTTTACTACCCGGTTTGGAGGAAATTTTGCTTAAAGAAGGCAGTGACGAGCAGTTAGAATATGTTTCCCCGGTAACCATGCTGATGGCCCGGGAATACGATGCTTTCCTCAATATTGGGGCTCCATTTAATACCCGGTCCTTAAGTAATATTCCCCCGGAAAAAATGCGCCAGGTTCAGAGAAGCAGAAATGAAATAATGCAAATAATCATGGAACGGGCTTCCCGGGGCGAATTCAGCTGGTGTGGAACCCAATTCCCCACCCCTGCTGCGGCCCAGGAAGGCAATATGTCTCTGGATGAATATAGCGATTTTGTTTTTGCAGCCTGTCTTTTAAACGAAGAAGAACCGATTGCGGCCTGGCAAAAAATACATGAAAATCACGAAAAATACATTCAGCACCTGGAACAATGCCGGGAGTTACACTTTAAATCCGAGGATACAGATTTAAAACTTTCTATTGAAGGCCGCCGCTGGGAAAACTGCAGTGGGAAAAACAACTTTCCCGATGGGGAAGTTTTCTCTGCTCCCATTGAGAACTCAGTAGAAGGTCACATCCGGTTTAGTTTCCCCGGGATCTACATGGGAAGGGAAATTGAAGATATTAATCTGACTTTTGCCCGGGGCAGGGTAGAAAAAGCTACTGCCAAAAAGGGAGAAGATTTACTCCAGGCCATCCTCGATACTGATGATGGTTCCCGCTACGTGGGGGAAGTAGCCATGGGAACCAATTATGGCATCAAGCATTTTACCCGGAACATGCTTTTCGACGAAAAAATCGGGGGTACCATTCACCTGGCCCTGGGCAACGGATATCCGCAAACCGGCAGCCAGAACAAGTCTGCCATCCACTGGGATTTGCTATGTGATATGCGAAGCGGTGGTGAAATCCTTGCTGACGGGGAATTAATTTATCGCGATGGGGATTTCCTGTTTTAATCATTCTTTCGATATCTTTCCTATACCGTACAGAAAGACCCCCGCTCCAAAACAGGAGGGGGGGTTCTTCTTTCTTCCTTTTTCACAATTTTCTCTGGAAGTTGTATTTATTATCCCAGCAATTTCTTAAAAGAATCCGGTCCAGGAAAACCTCTTTTTCTAAACACTGTCCCTGAATAATTCAACTTCCCCAAACACTTCTCACCCCGAAAAAGAAGTCAAATTCCTGTTTTTCCATCAATTATAATCGTCCACCCTCTCCCTCCAGTAGGAAGAACCATCTTTTTCCCTGTTCAGGTAGCCCAGCTCAAATAACTCCCGCCGTAAGAGAGCTGAATCATTAAAGGCATGAACTTTTTCCAGGAGTTCATTAATTTCCTTTTCAGTATATTCCCTGCCCTTATGGAAATACTCAGCTATATATGCCAGGGCCAATAGCTGTTTTTTCCTTTTTCCCGGCCATATTTTCAAACGACCCTCTTCATCAAAAAAGTTTTTAATTTCCCTGGGAATTTCTCTCATTTTATCTCCTTCTAAACTTGTATAATAAAATTCAAACATATCCCTAGACATAATCAGGATAAAACCCTTTAGGGCAAGCATTCCTGGTCGGAGAGGGTAACCCCTACTCATATCTCCCCAAGCTTAATTCCCCTCCCCCCGCCAGTACTGGAAACTATTTTTGCCAATGATAATTGCAAGCTCTTGATTCTAAATTCTGACCCGCATTGTAATAACACTCTTTTTTCCCGATTAAATTTTTCTTCCTTGATCCTGTATTGCTATTCTTTATTTTTCATCTTCCTGAATTCCTGCTGAACCTTTTCCCGCAATTCGGCACTGATCAGGTAATCATAGGCAGTTGCAGCCAGGGCCCTGGCCCCCAGCATCATACCCTCCATGCCCCGGGGAGATCCCGCAGCACGAGCAAATTCCCGGGTATGACCCGCACAGGGTTCGTCCATAATTTTTATATAAGGGTGAATGGCCGGTACGACCTGACTGACATCCCCCATATCCACCGATCCACTGGCCTTCTGCTCTTCAATTTCTTCGGGATCAACACCCAGGGCAAGAAGGTTATCATAAAAAGCCTGATTCAACATCTCATTGGACTTGAGGGGAGCATAACCCAGTTCATAGTTGGATACTTCTACCCGGCAGCCTGCCGCCAGGGCTCCTCCCTCAGCACATTTTACCACCCGCTTTTTTACATCCCAGAGCTGCTCCAGTTCCGGAGCCCGGAGATAATAGCGGAGCCGGGTATGGTCTGGAATCATGTTGGCTGCCTCTCCCCCGCGGTCCATTACTCCATGCACTCTAATTCCATCTTTGATCTGCTGCCGGAGTCCACTGATCCCGTTATAGGTGTTTACTGCTGCATCAAGAGCATTGAGGCCCTCTTCAGGCATAGCCGAAGCATGGGAGGAACGGCCATAGAAATCAAATTGTACCGCCTCCAGGGCCAGAGAATTACCGCTTTTCCCATATCGAGGCGAGGGATGGGCCATGAGGGCCAGGTCCACTTCGGAAAAGATGCCTTTTTCCACCATGGTCACCTTGGCACCGTCGGTTTCTTCAGCAGGAGTACCAATTACCACAATTTTCCCATTATCTTCAGGCAGATTTTCTTTGAGAGCAGCAGCGGCAGCCACGGACATTACCCCAATTAAATTGTGTCCACAGGCATGACCCAGAGCCGGTAGAGCATCATATTCAGCCAGAAAGGCAACTGTAGGGCCTTCTTGCCCCCGGGTTTCTGCCCAAAAAGCAGTTTCCAGTCCAGCAGTACCCTTTTCCACCTGGAAGCCGAATTCCTCCAGGAGCTCAACCAGGGCCTGTTGACCCTTGAACTCCTGATGTCCCAGTTCAGGGTTTTCCCAGATGTAACGGGCTACTTCTACCAGGCGATCTTTATTTTTCTCCATAAAAGCCGCTATTCTTTCCTGCAAAAATAATCCCCTCCCTTAAAAGTTAAACAAAGCCCCGCAGGGCTTTGCTTATTCCTGGGGCTCCAGACCAATTTCAATATGGCCCTGCTCCAGGTTGATTTCCGTCTTAACGTTCATAGTAATCTCCTTACATTCCTGCAGGCTATCAGCCAGGGCTTCGGACTTAATGTAGTCAGCATATTCTTCCATTACCCGGGCCGGTAAACCTTCAGCCCGGTAGGTTAGCTTTATCCTGGTTTCAACCTCCAGGCCTCCCTCTTTACGCAGGGTCTGAATATGGCGAAGAATATCCCGGGCCATTCCTTCCCTCAGAAGCTCGGGAGTTATTTCGGTATCCAGGGCCACCAGCACCCCTTCTTCTTCAATTACTGCTTTATCAGCGGGAGCTTTTTTCTGGATGTTAATGTCCTCTGCTTCCAACTCCACCTGTTCCCCTTTTATTTCCAGGGTCAATTTGCCATCATTGTCGAGTTTTTTTACTGCCTGATCCCCTTCCATCTTCTCCAGGGCCTCTTTAATTGCTGGTACCAGGGGACCAAACCGGGCCCCTACCCGGGAAAAATTGGGCTGCAGGCGAAACTCATAAAAACCACTCTGATCAGCCAGAACATCGATCTCTTTAATATTTACCTCGTCTTTTATAATATCCAGTCCTCTTTTTACAGCCCGGTCCATGGCTTCTTCTCCTGCTATCTCCAGGAGCCGCAGGGGTTGACGAACCTTCAGGCCTTCCTGATTACGAGCAGAATGGGCCACACTGCAGACCCGCATAATACGGTCCATGTCCTCCAGGAGCTCTTCGTCTTTCCACTGCTCTTCTGCTTCGGGGAAGGGACATAGATGAATGCTGGGAGGCTGCTCTGGAAGAACATTGCAGACCAGGTTCTGATATACTTCTTCACTAATAAAGGGGAGCAGAGGAGCCATAAGCCGGGTTATTGAAAGCAGGGTATAATAGAGAACATGATAGGCCTGATCTTTATCAGCATCTTCTTCCCCCTTCCAGAACCGCCTTCTGTTTCTGCGGACGTACCAGCGAGAGGTATCTTCAATCAGACGATCCAAATGGCGAACCCCTCGCATGGTATCATAATTCCAGAGATCCTGGTCCATTGCTGCAGTTGTTTCCTGCACCCGGGCCACCAGCCATCGGTCCAGCAGCTGGGAGGGGCTATCCCCTGCATCTTCAGCAGTAAGAGGAACTCTATGAGGATCTTTTTGTGGTTTCCAGCCATCAAGACGAGCATAGGTGACAAAAAAGGAGTACGTGTTCCAGAAAGTAAGGAGTCTGCGTTTGATTTCCTCCCCGATGCTGTAACCAAAGTTCAAATTAATATTGGGATTACGGGAGGTATAGATATAACGCATGATATCGGCACCCATTTCTTCAACAGCATCATCAAACCAGATGGCATTGCCCCAGCTTTTATGCATGGCTCGGCCGTTCTCATCATGAACCTTTTCATAGGTCATAACCCGCTTATAGGGGGGAGTATCCTCCAGAACACTGCTCATGAAAAGCTGGGCATAAAACCACAGTCGAATCTGTTCTCTCATTTCTACCACGAAGTGGGCGGGAAACCACTTTTCCCAGTATTGTCGCCCTTCTTCCCCGTTTAAATAACCCAGGGTAGAGAAGGGAACTATGCCAGCATCCAGCCAGCAGTCACCAACCTCTTCAATTCGCTCCACCTCCTGGCCGCACCGAGGACATTCAATACGGTATTGATCTATCCAGGGCCGGTGTAATTCGGGGAGATCCTGGACCGGGGTGGTGGACTTCTCTTCCAGTTCTTCCCGGGAGGATATAATAGTTACTTCACCACAGGAGCAGGAGTAAAATGGCAGGGGTAATCCCCAGAACCTTTTACGGGAAATACACCAGTCTCCCATATTATTAAGCCAGTCTGCCATTAGTTTTCCGGCATATTGGGGCTGCCAGTTAACCTTGGCAGCATTGGCCAGCATGGGTTCCCGCATTGGCTCTCCTCTAATAAACCATTCCTGTTCCAGGCGGAATACCAGTTCCTCACTGCAGCGCCAGCAAACCGGGTAGCGGTGATGATATTCTTCCACCTTAAATAAATAGCCTTTTCCCCTTAAATTATCCAGGATGGGTTGGGCTACTTCTACCGCATTTTCACCGGTTAGAAAATCAAAGTCCTGATAATAATTTCCGGCCTCATCAATGGGAGCAATAATATCCAGGTCAAATTCCTGGCTCAAAGCATAGTCTTCCGCTCCACAACCTGGAGCAATGTGGACAATACCAGTTCCTTCTTCCCCGCTGACCTCTTCCCAGGAGATAACCTTATGCTCAATTCCGGCCTGAACCGGCAATTCCGCGAAGGGCCCCTGATAATTCCAGCCCAAAAATTTCTTACCCATTACCTTCTCCAGTATTTTATGGGCCCCGTCTATTCTGTCCTGGGCTTCTTCGGCCACCCACAGTTTTCTCCCATCTTCCAGTTCCAGCTGCACATAAGTTAAATCAGGGTTTACCGCCAGGGCCACGTTGGCAGGAAGGGTCCAGGGAGTAGTAGTCCATACTGCAAAAAACTCTCCTTCCCTCTCCTTAATCGGCAGGGCAATAAAAACCGAAGGGTGAGTCATATCCCGATAAGAGTCGGCCAGTTCGTGTTGAGAAAGGGAAGTCCCACAGCGAAGGCACCAGGGCATAACACTGCTGCCCCGGTACAGCAACCCTTTCTCCTGGCAGACCTTGAGAAAATGCCAGATATGCTCAATATTGTTATCATCCATGGTGAAATATGAATTATCCCAGTCCATCCACTGACCAAGGCGCCGTGACTGTTCGGTTTGGATTCCCGCATATTTATCCACCCGTTCCCGACAGGCGCGAGCAAAATTGTCCAGGCCGTAGGCAATTATTTCTTTTTTTGAGTTCAAATCCAGTGCTTTCTCTACTTCGACTTCCACCCATAATCCCTGACAGTCAAAACCATTTTGAAATCTCTGATCATAACCGTGCATGGCCCGGTGTCGTTGAAAAACATCCTTGTAGGTTCGACCCCAGGCGTGATGAACTCCCATGGGGTTGTTGGCCGTTATGGGCCCGTCAATAAAAGAGTAATGATCATTACCCTTATTTTTCTCCTGGAGTTTTTGAAAAATCTGTTGTTCATCCCAGAATTTTAGAATGGCCCTTTCCTGGGCCGGAAAATCAGGTTTAGCCGGGACTTCTTTAAACATAATCCTTCCTCCTTCTTTGATCTGAGCTAAAAATAAAAACCCGCTCCTGTTTAAGGACGGGTTTTCCCGCGGTACCACCTTAATTGGCTCCGAAGCCCTCTCTATCATTCCCCTCTTTTAACGGTGAGCAACCGGCAGGCTTACTCCAGATTCAACCTGCAGCTCCCAGGTGATTTTCCCTGTTTTCTATCTCCCGGGCTCGCACTCTCCCCGGTTCGCTCCAAGAATCGAATAACAGGTACTCCTCCTGTTCACAGCCCATTTGGAGTTATTTTACCATAGGGGCCAGGGCAAGTCAATAAGTGGGATGAAAAGGAGTTTCTCCGCTTTTCCAGGGTAGGTCCCCGGATGAGAGCAGCGTAACTTATCGCTATCCAGGACATCACCATTATTGGCTGTGATTAAATTCCCTGTGAAAACAGGAACCAGGACAAAAAAATGACCTTCCAGCAAATTGGCTGGCAGGTCAGTACAAAAAAAGTTTTAATACTTTCTATACTGCTACAATTACAACACCCAGTTCTTCTTCCACTTCTTTAATTCGCTCCAGCTGCTCGGAAGTCAATTCCGCGGGCTTTATAGCCTAACAGCTAAAAGCAAGGAGAATTGTTCCCATATCTTTTTCCATCCCCTGAAGGGCATTGATCTTATCCTGATCCAGTTTTGCATATCCACAGATCATAATTCCCACCTCCCCTTATTTTAAGGTGTTAATAGTTTAACACTTTATATTGCCTCTGGCAAGAGACTTTTCTCGGGTCGTCACCAGCCCCTGTGAACTGAAACCTGGATCTCAAGCTGGTTAATAGCGAAACTAAAAGCGCCTGCAGCAGCAGGCGCTTTATTTCCAGTATTTAACGGCTCGGGGGCTCAAAGCGCTTGGCAAAGCTCTGGGTCAGGCGATCAATAACAATAGCCAAGATAACTACACTGATCCCCGCTTCAAATCCCCGGCCAACATTGATCCGGTTAATACTGATCAGGACCTCGTAGCCCAGTCCACCCGCTCCGATCATGGAAGCTATTACCACCATGGATAAGGCCATCATGGTCGTCTGATTGACCCCGGCCAGGATAGAAGGCATGGCCAGCGGAATACGCACTTCTCTTAGAAGTTGCATCCTGGTCGCACCATAGGATAATGCAGCTTCCTGGACCTCCTGGGGGACGAGTCTCAACCCCAGGTTGGTCAGGCGAATTATGGGTGGGACTGCAAAGATAAATGTGGCAAAAACAGCTGGAACCCTCCCCAGCCCAAAAAACATCAGGGCTGGAATAAGGTAAACAAAGCTGGGCATGGTCTGCATCGCATCCAGGATAGGTCTGATGATTGTTTCCAGTAAATTGAACTCGGCCATCAACATGCCCATGGGAATTCCAATAATCAGGGCCAGAACAACAGCAGTAATTACCACTGCCAGGCTTTCGATGGCCAGATCCCAGAGCCCAAACATACCAACAATAACCGGCAGCAGGGCCAGAAATACCGTGGAAAAAACCCGGCGGCTGGTAAAACCAATAATAGCAGCAATAGCAATAATATAAATAAACCAGGGAATTGCTTCCAGTATCGAACTGATCTGTAAAAGAAGAGTCAGAACTCCACTGGAAATCCCATCGAAGAATACCGAAAAAGTAGCCAGTAACCAGTCAACCAGGTCATTTATGGGCCCGGCAACTTCAAATTTCCAGGTCTCAGGAAACATCTTCGCCCAACTCCTTTTCTCCACCCTGAACCATTGCAAATTGTTTCTTTTTATCCTGAACAAATCGGGCGACATAATCGTCAGCAGGATTCTGCAGGATCTCCTCGGGAGTTCCCATCTGAACAAAGCTGCCCTCCTGCATAACCGCCATCTTGTCACCCAGGCGCATCCCCTCGTCCAGGTCGTGGGTTACAAAGAAAATTGTTTTATTCATCTCGGTCTGGAGTTTTACCAGTTCATCCTGCATTTCTCTCCTGATTAATGGGTCCAGGCCGCTAAAGGGTTCATCCATGAGCAGAATGGGAGGGTCTGCAGCAAGGGCGCGGGCAATGCCCACGCGCTGCTGCATACCACCACTCAAAGAGGCAGGATAATAGCTTTCCCACCCTTCGAGCCCCACCAGGTCAATCATCTCCCTGGCCTTATCATATCTTTCCTTATTGGATATTCCCTTAAGTTTAAGACCAAAAGCCACATTATCAAGGACTGAGCGGTGGGGCATAAGGCCAAAATGCTGAAATACCATGGCTGCATCTTCCCGGCGGAAACGGGTTAGTTCGTCCTGTTTAATATTGGTTATTTCATTGTCATTGAGATAGACCTGTCCCCGGGTGGGTTCCACCAGCCGGAGAAGGCACCGAATGAGAGTGGACTTCCCACTTCCCGACAGCCCCATGACCACAAATACATCGCCAGAAGCAACTTCAAAGGATACATCTTTGACTGCAATGACTGCTTCTCCCTTTTCTGCCTTTTCCTGCAGGATTTCAGGATCATCAGTATCTATTTTTTTGCCGCCCTCGCGGGGATATACTTTCCATAAACCCGCAACCTTGATCGCCGTGCTCACTCTTAATTCAGCTCCTCTTCCAGGGCCTGTTCGACCCTCTCGATTA
>PWFS01000084.1 GCA_003554145.1 Halobacteroidaceae bacterium
GTCCTGAGCGACTGGTGATAAACCCCACAATTGAAGGATCCTTGATATTGATAGCAACACCTGTTTTGAATAGTTGACGCTGCTTCGGATACAATTGAAAAGGTTCTTCGATGCTGGCTCTCAGATCCAGGCCTGCTGACCCGGCTGTAGCATAACGTAGCGGGTATTCAAAAATTTCTGTGTCTAAAATCTTTACTTCGAGTGTTTTCATGATTAATTTTAACCTATTAAGCCTGTTGAACAAATTCATCCCATGTTGGATAATAAAAACTGTTGTAAAACCCACTTGTTACATTACCGGTTTCCTTACACCTCATTATTTTAATACCTGCTTTAGGAAAAGACGCTGATAATTTTGGAATAGCGTGAAATTCAATCTTGTTTCGAATCCAGTTCCAGCCTACAAAATAAATTGTACCAATCTTGTTTTCTACGTTGCTAATAACGTATCGGCGAAAAACTCCGTTTTTCCTTAAGACACCAATTTTCATGTCTCCATTATTATCAAAATCTCTACAATCTTCGGATACTTTTTTTAATGGCTTTCCGGCTTTGTTTGCTCCAAGTACAAATAAATTTTCGTAAATGGTTGGTAGCTCTAGCTCTCCTGCATTATATGCAAGCATAAAAGACCTTTTGCTAATACCTTTTGTATCTTTATAGTATTGTTTTAACCCGAATGCATATTCTGCTAAAGGACGCTGAATTTCAATTTGAAAATCAGTAGTTGCCACGTTTTTCTCCTTTTTTGTTTAACCACTGGACCACTAGACCTTCTTCTCGGCCGAGAGCCTCAATTTCCCAGGGCTTATCAAAGTAGTCTATTGTTTTAGGATAATAGTTTCTGTGAAAACGAAAGTACGGAGACCTAATAAGCTCTTTCAGTTCGTTTCGAGCAATCTGCTTCACATGCACCATCTCGTGTGCAACAGTCTTTAGCAAATCTAATTCGTCGATACCTGCGTCTAACCGGATAACAAAATCTCTCGGAACGGCATCTCCTTCGTAGTAACCGCAGTCACCGAAAACACCTTCTTGTTTAAATAGGTTTGTAACAAAACAAAACTCAACCGAAATCTTGGATGCCATCCTGGGCATTAGTTTATTAGCAGTAAACCTTGCAAGACTTTCAACATCGTTTCGCTTTTGCTTACTGCCTCGACTGAACATAACTATCATAGTATGATTGTATAATACTATGGTATAGAAGTCAAACTTTTTGGCTAAAAACGATAGGTTATCCTGCCTCGTTCAAGGTCATAGGGCGACATTTCGACTTTGACCCTGTCTCCCTGTACAAGTCTGATTTTAAATTGACGCATTTTACCGCCTGTGTATGCCTTTATAACACTGTTAGTGTCATCTAATTCAACCTTGAACATCTGGTTGGGCATAACATCCACGATGGTGCCCTCAAGCTCTAGTAGGTCTTTATTTTTTGCCATGTGATTTTTCTTCGTCTCCTAGTTTTTCTATAATAAGCGTTCCTTGATCTCCCAAAAACACTTTGAGATTGTCTCCAGGTTTGAGACCTGCTTTTTCTGCAACCTCATCTGGTATAGTCATATTTACATTTTCTGGGTCATCTGGTATTTCTTGAAAAATGTCTTTTGCTTTGAAAATCCACTGTGTCATATTAAAATTCCATATCTGCTGCTATTATAAATCGATCTTCGTCGCTCTGCAAGATTCCCGGACGGTGCCAACTTTTGCCAGGCCAAATTGCCCAGCAGCCTGTCTTTGCTGGCACAAAAAATCTGCCTTCTTCTGCCATAGGACCGTTAGGAGAAAACTCTGTTCCTGATGTGACTTCGTCGACACCTTTGGGCACATTAAGATAATAAACACCACTTACTACACGTGACCCCGGCCTTTCGTGTGTGTGCCACAAGTTGTCTCTATCTTCTACAGTATATTCGAGAGACGTCATATAACTCCAGCTTTTTATGCTTTTAATTTGCACATCACTCTTAATATATGCAAAGCAACTCCAAATGAATGCCATTTTTATGTTTACCCAGTGTTCCCCTGACAATCCGAAAACATTAACATCTGTTTGATATCGAGGCGAATTTTTCCAATATTGCCCGTTGTCTATCAGTGATAGTATATCCGACCGGAGGCAAGAGCGATCTTCCTTGTTTATCAGACTGTTCCAATCGTAAACTTCGTATTCAATCATGTATGCTCCTTTACTAAATATGTATATGGAAGACGCATATCGCAGCGCCTTTTATGGTATTGTGAAAGACACACAAGATAAGACAGGATATGAACTGCCTGATCATATTGAAGTTTATCTTGTGATGCTACTGTCTTATCAAACCGATCGACCAAACTTTCTTCCTGATGCTTCTTTTGCAGAGCTGTTTCTAACAGCAAACACGCCACAAAAGAGAAAAGAACTAGGAGATACCTGTTTGTTTGTGTCAGGCGTGTTTCCCTATATTGGTGAGAGAAGAGGAACGAATAGGTCATACTACAGAGATATGGGCACAACTTCATATGAGATGTTAAGTGAATCGTGGAACCCAGAATTATTTTCTGCTTTGGCCAAACACTTCGACTTTTTAAGCGAATTTATAGAAACGGCTTTTCAAAATAACCATAATCTTACAAAATTTTAGGAAACAGCATGTCAGTGCAAAAACGTTCTACATCTGCTTCTGCTAGCCCAAGACTTTTCATTGTTCTAGGTGTGTGAGGATTTTGTGTTTGATTATAGCAATACCAGTTTTGAGCAGCCTTGGTGTCAGCAGGATCTGCCGTGTTTGCAAAGTCGCTAATTTCATCAAAATAAGCACGAAGATTGTCTAATGCGATTTGCACTATGGCAACTGCTTCCTGTTCTGTTTTTACATTGCCTGCCGCAAGCATCGAATCTGTAAAGATATTCTGAGCCCATTCTGGTAGTTCTCTTTTCTTAGAGGGAATAAAGTCTTCCACGCTTTCCCGATATGCTTCAATCATAGGATGATCAGGACCGCCACTGGAGGCACTGAAATCATGGAAGGCTCCGGTCATCTTATTTTTGCCTGCTATAACATCAAAACCATATATTGGACCGTTGTTGTCCAGGGTAGGAAACACACATACATGCATCATCCATAGGCCTTTTGTGTCTCTTGCATCTACTACATCAATATGAGCACGCCTAACATGCTGGTTTGCCCACACTCTGTTAATCCAGCCGTTCTCAGGCTGATTGAAGTAGTCTAGTCCCTGTTCTCCAACTTCTTTAGCACGTGATTCAAATATATCTATGATTTCGTTTTGACAGTCAATCAGTGTGTTCCAGATAATGCTCACAGTCTAACTCCATTAGGTCTTGAAAGGTTTTGGTTGCAAATGAAAAACATAGCCTTGCTTCATCTGCCATAGAATCGTCAGTCTTTGCTCTTATTGTTTCTTTAAGAGTGGCATGGTCTTCGGCAAATTGATACATTTTGCCACTTCCTGGTACCTTTTTAGCAATCATCTGGCCACCGCTTAGATCTCCCATGTGCATAACATACAGGTGTGCGGTTATTTTATCTGCATCGTCCATAATCGATCGCATGTGAGAAATATAGTCGTTGACTGCAGGCACTATTACAGGCGGAGTATCATTGCTCCAGAGTTCCAAAAAGTCTTTTTCAATTTTGTTTTTTCTTCTGATATCCGGCAAATCGTCTAACAGCCCATGCATGCCCGCAAGGGCTTCTAACAAGTCATATTTTTTGTGTTGATTCCAAAGGTAAGTTGCATAAAATTCCGGATGTATTTTACCACTCAATAATACCTTTACAAATTCTTGTCTTTCTGCTTCTTTATGGTGTTCCCAGGTTAATTCTTTTAGTTGACTCATTCCTCTTCCAGTGTAAGTTGTAGGGGGAAACCCCGCTGACGGCTGGCCTTGATAGAATCAACTACCTTCTGCTCAGCAATCTCATATGTATATATCCCTACAACTGCAGAGCCTTCGTTGTGCACAGTCATTGTAAGTTCGATAGAACTCTCTCTGTTGTGTTTAAATACCGAAGTAAGCAAATCAATTACCCAGTCCATAGGTGTATGATCATCGTTTAACATCAATACCTTATACCGAGAAGGCTCTTTGATTTCTTTCTGAGTCTTTGTATCGATTATGACATCGGTCTGAGTGCTCATTTAAAATACCTTTAAAAAGAGGGGAGGAGTTCCTCCCCGGTGTATTAGCTGCGATCTTCAATTGAACCAGAATGAGTGGTATTGATCTTAATGTTTTTGGGCTGAAGTTCTTCAGGAACTTCTCTTTCAAGATGAACATTAAGAATACCTCTATCCAAACTGGCATCCTTGACATACACATAATCAGCAAGTGTAAACTGTCGACGGAAACTTCTGCCGGCAATTCCCTTGTGTAGGTAATTAACAGAATCGTCCCCTGATGGTGCAGAGCCTTCAATAGTTAACACATTGCGATCGATAGTAACGTCAAGATCCTCTTGAGAAAATCCTGCCACTGCAACAGAAATCATCCATTCGTTTTCGTTAATTTCTGCTAGATTATATGGAGGATATCCGTTTGACTTAGAGTTTGCAAACTGTCTATCTAATTCGTCAAACAGTTTATCAAAGCCAATAGTTGCTCCCTGAAGAGCAGGTAGTTCTAGTGTTGTTATATGTCTTGTCATTTTTTACATCTCCTTTTTGTAAGCAAGATATGAGAGCAAGCCCACCTGGCACTTGCTCATATACTGTTATCGATCCACTTCATCAAAGTCAGCATCGACAACGTCATCAGCATCAGCCTGTTCATTTGAACCAGACTGAGCAGATTCTTTTTGCTGCTTGGCTTGATAGAGTGCGGATGCAGCCGTAACAAATTCAGTTGTCTTGTTATTAATTGCATCTACATCCTCGCCCGTGCAGGCTTCTTCCAGTTGTTGTCTTGTAGTATTATAACTGTCAATCTGTTCGTCTGTCAACTGTTCTTTTACATCTTGAAATTCTTTTTCTGCTGAGGAAATCTGTGCTTCTGCTTGGTTTCTTGCATCCACTAGTTGTCGCTTTTTCTTGTCTTCCTCTGCATTCGCTTCTGCGTCCTTGACCATTTGTTCGATTTCCGCATCGCTCAATCCGCCGCCGGCTTCTATTCGAATTGAATGCTCCTTGCCAGTATTTTTGTCTTTTGCACCAACATTAAGGATACCGTTGGCATCGATATCAAAGGTTACTTCAATTTGAGGAACACCTCTGGGGGCAGGCTGAATGCCCTCTAGGTTAAAAACACCTAGCACTTTATTGTCGCGTACAAATTCTCTCTCACCCTGTGCTACCTGTATAGTTACTGCACTTTGGTTATCCTCTGCTGTAGAGAATACCTGCGATGCTTTGGTAGGAATGGTAGTATTCTTTTCAACCAGTTTTGTCATCACACCGCCCATGGTTTCGATTCCTAAAGAAAGTGGTGTAACATCAAGCAGCAAGATATCAGAATTGTCACCCGCCAGAACAGAACCCTGTAGGGCTGCTCCTGCGGCGACAGCTTCGTCAGGATTGACATTCTTACGAGGTGCCTTGCCGAAGAACCCTTCTACTGCTTCTTGTACCTTGGGCATGCGTGTCTGTCCACCTACCAGAATAACTTCGTCCACTTCGTTGGCCTTTAACCCAGCATCTTTCACAGCAACCTTGCAGGGCTCAATGGAACGAGAGATCAGGTTATCTACAAGACCTTCAAACTTAGCGCGAGTCATTTTAAGGTTAAGGTGCCTGGGCCCAGCAGCATCAGCAGTAATATAAGGCAGATTGATATCAGTCTGAGAATTAGAACTTAATTCAATTTTTGCTTTTTCTGCTGCTTCTTTTAGCCTCTGTAATGCAAGCTTGTCGTTTGACAAGTCAACTCCCTGGTCTTTCTTGAATTCTGAAATCATTTCAGATATCAGAGCGGTGTCAAAGTCCTCGCCGCCAAGGAATGTATCACCATTGGTAGATAGCACTTCGATCTGTTTTTCTCCGTCAACGTCTGCGATTTCAATGATCGAAATGTCAAAAGTGCCGCCGCCTAGGTCGTAGACAGCAACCTTCTTGTCTGCCTTGGAATCCTGATCTACTCCATAAGCAAGAGCTGCTGCAGTTGGTTCGTTGATAATACGCAGAACTTCTAGTCCTGCAATTTTGCCAGCATCTTTAGTTGCTTGTCTTTGCGAATCGTTGAAATAGGCAGGAACAGTAATCACAGCCTGTGACACTGTTTCTCCCAGATAGTCTTCTGCGTACTGTTTGATTTTTCTTAGAATTTCTGCAGATACCTGCTGGGGTGCTTTGGCGTTGCCGTTAGATTCTACCCATGCATCACCGTTTTCTGCTTCTACTATTTTGTAAGGCATCTGTGCAATATCTTTCTGCACGGCGTCTTCTTTGAACTTGCGTCCAATTAAACGCTTTACAGCAAATATAGTGTTTTCTGGGTTCGTAACGCTCTGGCGTTTAGCACTGTTGCCTACAAGAACATCATCGTCAGAATAGGCTACAATACTGGGGGTGGTCCTGCCGCCTTCTGCGTTTTCTATTATTCTGGGATCTTTGTTATCAACAATTGCGAGACAGGAATTTGTAGTTCCCAAGTCAATACCGATTACTTTGCTCATTTGTAAACCTCCTTAATATAAGCAAGATTTTTATTATAGTGAGCCCTTTCGGCGCTCACTGATATTTATCATTTTGGATTTATCCATTGGTGCTTTCGAATAATAAATTGTATGGTTTGTTCAGTTCGTTAATGGTTTTTTCAAGTCTTTTAATGGAAAGATCACAATAGTCTTTGCTCAGTTCGACTCCGATATAGCTTCTGGAATTTTTTATAGCCATTTTTCCACTAGTACCGGCTCCGTTAAAAGGATCGAGTACAGTATCTCCTGGATTTGTCCAGGTTATAATTTGGTCTTCTGCTAGTTTTTCTGGCATTAATGCCGGATGACCGTGTGCCTCTTTATCAGTTGTACTATGCCCTCCTCCCACTTTGTAGTTAAACACATTACGAACCTTGGTGTGGCTGTTTCTTTTGGTCTTGGTGTATTCTAATTTACCATCTTTTCCTCTGTGTTTCATGTTTGCCTCAACATGACCATACTTGGCAGGAACCATAATTGGATTAAAAGTGTTTGGTGCATTTTTACTGAAACAAAAAATATACTCCCAGGCCTGATGATATCGTTTACTGTTTTTGCTGCTTGGCATTGGATTCTGTTTTTCGTATATCATTGTATCATGAAGACGCAGTCCGCAGTCCATAAAAAACAAAGCTTGCCTCATACTGGTTCCTGTTTCAGATCCTTTCACAGTAGCATCGGAAACATTCCAAATAACCACTCCTCCGTTTTTTAAAACTCTGGTCAATTCTTGTGCAATAGCTTCGAAATCAAAACTATATCCATTATAATTTCTTATATCATCATAAGGAGGACTTGTGATAACAAAATCTACACTTTCGTCCTCCTGTAATTTTAAATAATCAAGACAATTATTGTTATAGATACTACAGTGATTATTTTGATAATAGGGCTGCATCTTGGTATAGAATCTCCGAATCGTTTTTGATTTCTTTCATAATCCTTTGCATGTCAAACGATAATAGTTCCGGAACAGGAATTTTAACAGCAAGCCTATGGTGTGCTTTATCTAAGTTTTTATAAATCAAATAGCAATTTTGTTGATGGCCAGTTTTGCTTGAATTTCTAGCCACCACAGGGTTGCCATTGTTGTCAAATGCTACAAC
>PWFS01000030.1 GCA_003554145.1 Halobacteroidaceae bacterium
ACGTTTGTGCTGTCCCTGATGCTGGTATTTTTGCTGGGGAGTGTTGCTGTTCCGGTTAGTTCCGAAGAAACTATTGCCACCCTCTCTTTTGCCGCTCTGACCACAATGCCTCACCCCTGGGCCATGTCGGCTTACGAATTTAAGGAGCTGGTTGAAGAAAAGACCGATGGAAAGATCAAGGTAAATGTCTATGATTCAGCCCAGCTGGGCGGGGAATATGAGTACGTGCAGGGTTTACAGATGGGAACAATTGATGTGGCTATCAGTGCCATTTCCTCTTTTGCGGGGATCACCCCCAAGCTGGAAATCCTCTCCCTACCCTTTTTATTTCGGGATTATGACCATTTTGATCGATTTATAGAGAGTGAAGTGGGAGATTACTGTGCCGAGTTAATGGAACCCCATGGATTTCAACTGCTGGCCTGGCATGAATCGGGAATGCAGGGCTTTTACAACAGTCAAAAGCCCATTGAAAGTGTTGATGACATCCGTGGCATGTCCATGCGGACCATAGAAAGCCCGGTAATGACCCAGTCCATGGTCAGCTATGGAGCAAGGCCCACTCCCCTGGCTTTCCCCGAGTTTTATGGCGCAATGCAGACCGGGGTAGTTGATGGTGGGGAAAACTCTATTCTGGTTTATGAAACATCCGCCCATTATGAAGTTGCCCCCTATTTTACTGTTTCCGAACACCGCCTGCTGGCAGGAGGAATTCTCATTTCCCAGATGACTTTAAACCGGATCCCGGAAGAGTACCATTCCATCCTGTTCGAAGCAGCTGAAGAAGCAGCCCGAATGGGAATGGATGAGGGAAGGCAGGTTGAGCAGGAACTCCATCAGACTGTTGAAGAGGATTATGGAATTAACTTAAATTTCCTGAGTGAAGAAGCAAAGCAGGAATTTATCGAAGCGACACAGGCCCTGTATGAGAGCACAGCTCAGCGGGCAGATATGGAAGAAGCCCTGGAACAGATTATGGAACTGGACTAAAAGTTATATAAGGCCCGGTGCTACCGCCGGGCCTTATAAAAAGTGGAGGGGACAAAATGGAAATATTATTTGGCTCCTTAATAGTTTTTTTTATACTAAATGTACCTTTAGCAATAGCGGTAGGATTATCCTGTGTTTTATGGATGATTTTAAGTCCAGGAGATATACCCAGCCTGGTGATAGCCCACCGTTTTGTCAGAGGGCTGGACAGCTTCCCCCTGATGGCCATTCCTTTTTTTATGATGGCCGGTCAGTTTATGAATCAGGGTGGAATTGCCAGAAGGCTGATTGACTTTGCCTATTCCCTGGTGGGTTCTTTCAGGGGAGGGTTGGCCCATATTAATATTATGGTCAGTATGTTTTTTGCAGGAATGACCGGAAGCGGGGTGGCTGATACTTCGGCCATAGGATCACTTTTAATACCGTCCATGAGAGAAAGCGGGTATAAGAAGGAGGTAGCAGTTTCAGTTACCGCCATTTCCTCGGTAATAGGGGTAATAATACCTCCCAGTATTGTTGCAGTAATGTACGCTATTGTTGCCGAGATTTCGGTGGGAAGATTGATGCTTGCGGGAGCTCTACCGGGTATTATGCTGGGTTTAGGTCTGATGGGGGTCGTCGTTGTTTTATCCAGAAAGAGAGGCTATCCCCCTGCCGGAAAGTTTGATATAAAAAATATTCTACCCTCGTTTAAAAAATCAATCCTGGCCCTGATGACGGTGGTTATTGTGGTAGGTGGGATTTACGCCGGAGTGGTAACTCCAACCGAAGCCAGTATTATCTGCGCGGTCTATTCGTTTATTCTATCCAAGTTTGTTTATCGAACCCTGAAGTGGAAACAGATCCCCCGCATTTTAATTGATACTGGGATAGTCTGTTCCCTGGGATTATTTTTGCTGGGCACCACCAGTGTTTTCAGCTGGATTATAGCTACTCAACAGATTCCCCAGGAGATTTTCAATCTGATAACCGGAATTACAACCAATGAAGTTATCATTTTGCTGGGGATGATAGCGGTTTTGCTCCTGGTGGGAACAGTTCTGGAATCAATTGCCGCTATAATAATCATGGTCCCCATAATTCAGCCAATCGCCCTGGCAATTGGCCTGGATCCCATTCATTTTGGAGCTATTGTAGTACTTTCTGTTGGACTGGGTCTGGCTACTCCTCCGGTTGGAGTATGCCTTTTCGTTGCCTGTGGAATTGGGGACACCAAAGTTACCCAGATAATTGGAGCGTTATTGCCCTTTTTCCTGGTAGCGCTTGCTGTATTGCTTTTAGTGGCCTTTGTTCCCCAGATATCATTATTCATCCCCAGTTTAATGATGTAGATCAGGGGATGCATAAACACAGGAGGTCAGAGTTATATGAAGGTTATTACCAGAATAGTGGATTATATTTTTTTTAAGCCAGTGGAGTTTTTGGTCATAATTCTGGGAATTGCCATGGCCAGTGTTGTCTTTCTCCAGGTGGTTTTTCGGTACCTGATGGAAATTCCCTTTGGCTGGACTGAAGAACTGGCCAGAGTTCTCCTGCTTGTCTGGGCTATGCTGGGCGCAGCCCTGGCCTACCGCCATGATCGGCATATGGGTCTGGACTTTTTGGAGATGGCTCTTCCGGGAAAATTGAGGAAGGTTATGGTAATTTTCCGTAGATTGCTGGTCCTGGCGTTTTGTTTTTTCTTATTTAATGCCGGGATAGATCTGACCCAGAACCTGCGGGCTGTTACACCTTTATTGATGATCCCCTTAAACTATGTTTATATTATTGTGCCGGTCAGTATGGGACTATTTATCATCTGGGCTTTGATCCAGTTGATTGAAGATGTGATTGATTTATTCAAAAAAACCACTCCTTAAAAGGCAGGGATTGACCCATGAAAAACACCATAAACCTTATTGGTAATACCAGCCTACTGGACCTGAAAAGAGAAACAACGGGGTTACCGCAGAACATTGCAGTGAAAACCGAATTTCTTAATCCCAGTGGCAGTATTAAAGACCGAATTGCATTACGGATGATAAAAAAAGCTGAAGAGGAAGGGTTAATTAAACCCGGGGGGACGATTGTGGAGGCCAGTACGGGCAATACTGCTATCGCCCTCTGTTATGTGGGAGCGGTCCTGGGTTATCAGGTTAAGATTTTTCTGCCCCGGGAAGTTGGAGAAGATGAGAAAATTGACACCATGAAACTGTATGGGGCAGAAATTGAGATGCTGGATACGGGTTATAAGGAAAAAACTTCTGATGGCAGTGTTCACGGGAGCAGTATCGAAATTCTCCCCAGGAAAAAATGCCTGGAAGCGGAAAAATCCGGGGATAATGTCTGGTGGGCCAGGCAGTTCAGCAACCCCCATAATGCTGAAACCCACAAATTTGATACCGGCCAGGAGATCCTGGAGCAGACTGATGGACAGATTGATGCTTTTGTGGCTTCAGTTGGAACTGCTGGAACTCTTTTGGGGGTTGGTCAGACTTTAAAAGAATATAATCCGGGTATTAAGGTGGTGGGGGTAGAACCCTCTGGTTTTCCGGCAATGCGCAATGGAAAAGAGGGCATTGAAATAATAGAGGGAATAACCGGGGGTCTGATTCTGGACGCAATTGATCTGGCTGATGATGTAATTGTTGTTGATAATGATCAGGCCGTGCAAATGGCGGATCGCCTGGTTCAGGAAGAAGGCCTGTTCTGTGGGATTTCTTCTGGAGCCAATGTTTTTGCCGCAATTGAGTTTGTCAGAAAAAACCCGGAATTGAAAAATGTGGTTACAGTGTTACCTGATCGTCGGGACCGCTATTTTTCTATCCAACGCTATACTACTTAAAAAACCGGGTCAGCATTATGCATGAGGAGGAAATTTATAATGGAATTATCCAGTTTTAAGCGTAGGGCTGTCAATCAGGTTATGGAGGAAAATGACCTGGACTTGCTAATTGCTTCGTTGCCCTCCAATGTGTATTATCTTTCGGGTTATCAGAGTGTTGGTCATGGTATGCTGTATCGGATCCTGGTCTTTGCCCTGTACCGCAAAGGTGGGGAAGAAATTGCCCTGATAATACCTACTGCAGAAATTCCTACTGCTAAAGAACAGGTGGATAACCCCATTCTCTACCCCTATGGGAATTTTTCCTTTGCCTTCACTGATCCTTCCCAGGAGGAAAATTTTAAGGCCGGGATCCAGGAAATATCCTCGAGCCCGGCGGAGGCCCTGGATAAAGGTGTAAAGGATTTAATCAGTACAGGGCGGGTTGGTTTCGATGAAAACCGGGTTCCTCCGGGGATATGGGAAAAAATCAGGTCTAATTCCAGTATTGAAGTGGTTCCTGCCGGTGATATGCTGGGCCGGGCCAAGATGGTTAAACATCCCCAGGAAATTGCCAGCCTGGAGCGGGCTGCTGAAATAGCGGAGGAGGGAATTCATTTTCTCCTGGAAAACCTGCTGCCGGGGATGAACGAACAGGAAATGGCCTCCCTTTATATTAAAAAGGTAACCGAGCTGGAAGCGCAACCATTTTTCAATGTAATTACTGTTGATTCCCGCAGTCCCTTTGTTGATACCATCAATACCAGTAATGAAACCAAAAAAGGTTCTATTATAAGAATTGATGCTGGCTGTATTTACAACAATTACAAATCTGATATCGCCAGAACCGCAGTGATAGGAAATCCCCCCTCCCGGGTTTCTGAGTATTATGAAGCCATACTGCAGGGAGAGGAAGCGGCCATGGATAAAATGGGACCCGGGGTTACTGCGGCCGAGATTTTTTCTGAGGCGGTGCAGGGTGTGAGGAAGGGAATTCCTCATTTTGACCGCCACCACTGCGGGCATGGGATTGGTTTGGAAGTATACGATCCTCCCCTGATAGCCCCGGATGAAAAACAAAAACTAAAGCCCGGCATGGTTTTCTGTATTGAAACCCCCTATTATGAGTTGGGCTGGGGTGGTATTCAGGTTGAAGATCCGGTAGTTGTAACTGAAACAGGGCGCAGGATTTTAACCAAAAGAAGTCGAGAATTAATCGTGGTCGAACCCCGGTAAAACAAAGGAAAAAAGCTGAGAAAAGCTGAAAAAAGGGGAGGCGAGAAGGATGAAAATTGCAATTTTGGGAGGAACGGGAGATCTGGGAGAGGGACTTGCTTTTTCCTGGGCCCGGCTGGGGCATGAAATTATAATTGGTTCTCGGAAAAAGGAAAAAGCTGAAAAAAAAGCAAAGGAAATTAATGAGTTTTTGGGAATTAATAAGGTGCAGGGACAGGAAAACGAAAAAGCTGTAAATGGAACCGACTTAATTGTCCTGGCAATTCCAGGGCAAGAGAGGGCTTCATTTCTCCAGCAACTGGAAAGGCGAATTCAGGGCCAGGTGGTCTTAGATGTAACCATTCCGTTAAAGCCCGGCCGGGTTTTTCAGTACGATCCTCCTCCCGCAGGCTCCAATGCCCAGGAAACCCAGGAAATCCTGGGAGAGAAGGTGGAGGTGGTTGCCGGGTTTCACACGGTCTCCGCAGGGTTATTGCAAAAGGGAAAAAGTGTAGCTGATGAGGATGTCCTGGTGGTAGGGAACTGTGACCGGGCTAAAGAAACAGTCCTGCAATTAATTCAGGACCTTGGCATGCGGGGCTTTGATGCTGGAAACCTGGGCAATGCTGCAGCTCTTGAGGGTCTGACCCCGATTATTATTAATTTAAACAAGAAATATAAACGGAAGCATATAGGAATAAAGATATCAGGGTTTTAGCCCCGGTTATCGCTTGCTTATTAGAGCTGAAAAGTTATCCTGGAGCCGGGAAGGGTTCCGGGAAATCCCGGTAGAAGGGTGGATGAAAATTGATAAATCGAGAACTTCCCTTTGAATTAAGGTCCTTAATACCCATCCTTGATACTTTGAGCCAGATTTTTGGAGAAAAGAATTTTGAATTCCTTTTGCATGATTTCCGTTATCCCGATAGTTCACTGGTCTATATTAGAGGTAAGGTTACCGGAAGAGAAGTGGGTGCCCCCCTGACCGACCGATTGTGGCAAATCTATCAGGAGCAAAAAGATGAAGCAGAGGATGTAATTAATGTCAGGGTCAGGGCCAGGGAAGGAAATTTAATTAATTCTTCGACGGTATTTGTGCGAAATAAAGAGGGGAAAATTCTTGGTAGTCTGGGAATTAATGTTGATATCAGTGCTTTTCAGATTGTGGTTGATTCTTTGAATGAATTAATTGTCGGGATTACCAGCAACAATCATGAGGGGGTAGATTTTGCCAGGAATGTAGAAGAGTTTTTGAATGATGTTTTAGATCAAAACCTGGCAAGAAAGCCAAAAGCCTATTTATCCAAGGATGACCGGTTGAAAATTGTTAAAGAACTGGATAAACAGGGAGTTTTCTTGATAAAAGGAGCAGTTGAAGAGGTAGCTAAGAGGCTGGGAGTTACCCGCTTTTCCGTTTATAATTATCTGGAGGAACTGCGAAAATAAAGAGTCCTGATGGGAGTCAGGGGTAGAAATAATCTTTCTCCTGTTGTTCAGCAGGACAAAAAGGGAACTCCTGATTTTTTCAGCTGGGGAGAGACAACCAATCAGGTGTTTTTATTTATAAATTTTATTTCAGGTTGATGGTGGGAATTACTCTGTCCCTGCTGCAGATCAAGGCAGAAGAGTTTATTCAGGAGGGGGTTCCCGCCTTTTTATTTTGAGAAGGGGAGGACAGGACATGTACACCAGAAAAGTGGTTTATCTGGGAGTACTGGGAGGGATGGCCTTTATTTTAATGGGTACTTTTTCCATACCGATTTTGCCGGGGGCCCCCTACTTACGGTTTGAACCAGGGGAAATTCCAGGAATTATTGCTGCCTGCATGATGGGTCCCTGGGCCGGAGTTCTTGTGAATGCCATTAAGGATATCCTTTATTTTTTTCTCAGGGCTGTAAGTATTTTCGGGCCAATGGGCGACTTTATTGCTTCGGCCTCCTTTGCTTTCCTGGTGGGCCTGGTATATCAGAAATTTAAAACCCCAGGAGGATTTCTGGCCGGGTCAATTATTGCAACTGTAGGCCGAGTAGTTATAATGATTCCGGGTAACCTGATTATCCTGGGTATGCAATTTGGAATGACGCCCATGGAGGTTATGGATATAATGCTGCCGGCAATTATACCCTTTAATCTTATTAAAAGCATTATTAATGCCATTGGGGCGTTTGTGATAATTAAACTCCTGTTGGAGAGGGTTCCCTCATTAATCCGAACCCCAAATTAAATGGGAAAAGGGTGAAAGAAATGGAGATAAAAATTATTACAGTAGATAATATACCGGAAATTAAGGAGGGGGATGCGGTTGAGGAGATAATTGGGGATTGTCTGTTAGAACAGGGCCTGCCCCTACAGGACAAAGATATAATTGTTATTGCCCAAAAAGTGGTTTCCAGGGCTGAAGGAAGAATTGTAAAACTGGATGAAGTAAAACCTTCTCCTGAAGCCCAGGACCTGGCGGATAAAACCGGGGTTTCGCCAGAAACTGTTCAATTAATGCTGGATGAATCATCCGATATAATAAGAAGCAGACCGGGTCTGATTATTCCCCGGCACCGCCTGGGCTTTGTTTGTGCCAATGCAGGTATTGATCGCAGCAATACAGGTCGGAGCGATGGAAAAGCAGCAGTATTATTGCCTTTAGACCCCGATGCCAGTGCTTGCCGGATAAGAAAGGGCCTGGAAAAAAAATTTAAGACCCGGCTCAGCGTTATTATTAA
>PWFS01000215.1 GCA_003554145.1 Halobacteroidaceae bacterium
AGAAAAAGCAGGAAAATCATTTTTTCTGTGCAGGCAAATCCAGATTAATTACGAATATTTTATCTGTTGGTTGCAGAGACAATTAATTCCTGTCCCGGGAGGATATTATAATAACACAGATGGGCGGCTGGCACAATTTCTCTCCGCAACCTGGAGATCTACTCCGGCATCAACTCCCTGCTCCCGCAGAATATTTTCCACCGTTATCCGGGCAATGGAAGGATCATTATTGTCCTGGCTCAGGTGGGCCAGGTAAACCTGCACCTGCTGCGAATTGAGCACCCGGCTGAGGAGAAAACCACAGTCATCATTGGAAAGATGACCCCGGGGGCTTCTAATCCTCTCCTGGAGAAATTGAGGATAGGGCCCGGTGGCCAGCATATCCGGATCGTGATTGGCCTCAATAATCAGGGCATCGGAGCCATAAATTTTTTCTTCCAGGCCCGGGTTGCTTTCCCCCAGGTCGGTGATCAGGGCCCCCTGCCTGGAACCCCGCCGCACCAGGAGGCCTACCGGTTCCCGGGCATCGTGGGATAGGGGGAAATAGTCAATTTCCAGCCGGCCAAAGGAGAGACCCGAGAGAAGAAGTTTCTGCTGCCCAGAGGGAATATTCTCCAGGATTTCTCCCCCTGCACTCCAGGTTCCGGGTCGGGTATATACTGGAAGGCCCCAGCGGCGGGCCATTACTCCCGCTCCCTTAATATGATCGGTGTGTTCGTGGGTCAGAATTATGCCGTCCAGGTCGGGACAGGCAAGATCCCGGGACTGCAGCAGTTCTTCAATCCTCTTCCCGCTTAAACCGCAATCTATTAATATCCTGTTCTTATCATCGCCTATGTAAATGGCATTACCACTGCTCCCACTGGCCAGTGGACAGATTGTTAGTGACAAATTCATTCACCTCCAGTTTAAAGTATTCAATTCCCACCGGCAAATTCCTGCCGGATTGAACCGCACGATCACGAATTCCAGGAGGTAACGCCTGCCATGTCCAAAAAAATTAAAGTTTTAATCGCGGATGATTCCCCTTTTATCCGCCATATTCTCAGCGACTTTATCAACAGCGACCCCGACCTGGAACTGGTGGGGGAAGCCCAAAACGGCCGGGAAGCCCTGGATAAAATTGCGGCTCAAAAACCGGACGTCATCACCCTGGATTATGAAATGCCCGTTCGGGATGGGATTTCCACCCTGCGGGAAATCATGGACACCGATCCCCGGCCGGTTATAATGATCTCCAGCCATACCAGGGAGGGGGCCCGGGTAACCCTGCAGGCCCTGGAGCTGGGCGCCATTGACTTTCTGCCCAAACCAGAGGGCAAAAGCCCCCTCCAGCTCTATGAGGTCCGGGAGGAATTCCTGAGAAAAATAAAAGGGGCTGCTACTGCCTTCAAGACAGCAGTCCCCGAGGAAATGGAGGAAATAAAAGATACTCCTCCCTCCTGGAAGCCCTTCCGGGAGGGCCTGAAGTTAATTATTGTTACTGCCTCTTCCGGGGGTCCCCGGGCCCTGCAGGAAATAATGCCCCTTTTTCCGCCCACTCTACCTGCCGCAGTAATAATTGTCCAGCATATGCCCGCGGCCTTTACCGGCCCCCTGGCCAGCCGCCTGGACCGGGGATCCCGGATCTCGGTCAGCGAGGCCAGAGACGGGGATGCCCTGCGCCCGGGGCAGGTGCTCCTGGCCCCGGGGGATTATCACCTGACAGTTAATTCTGCTAAGAAGGTAAAGCTTAACCGCAATAAGCCCCTGTGGGGGGTGCGGCCTGCCGCCGACTACACCTTCCTCTCCGCGGCCCCAATATTCCAGGAAAATCTGATAGGGGTGGTTATGACCGGGATGGGAAGGGACGGGAGCGACGGCCTGATCAAGGTTAAAAAAAATGGGGGAAGAACCCTGGCCCAGGATGAAAAAACCTCCACCGTATTCGGGATGCCCCGCTCGGCCATTAAAGCCCGGGCGGCTGACGTTGTCCTACCCCTGCGGGAAATTCCCTCCTACATCGCCACCATGTTTATTCCCCGGAAAGGAGGCAGCAGCAAATGACTTTTTCTGAATTTAAAGATCAGGTTGCCCGGGAACTGGATCTGCGCCTCGATTCCTACAAGTTGAACCGGGTTGAGCGCCGGGTTTACAGCCTGATGCGCCGCCACCAGGTGGAAGATCTCTCGGAGTGCCTCCAGCGCATCCGGGGGGACAAAGATTTCAAAGAAGCCTTCGTCAAGCATTTTACCATCAACACCTCGGAATTTTTTCGCAACCCCACTTCCTTTAAATTCCTGGAAACCAGGGTTCTGCCACTTCTCTTCCAGGAAAATGAGAAGGTAAATATCTGGAGTGCGGCCTGCTCCAACGGTTCCGAACCCTATTCAGTGGCCATGCTGATTAATGAGATGGGGATCAGCCGTGATCGCTATCAGATCGTGGCCACTGATATCGATCGTTTTATCCTGGAAGCGGCCCATCAGGCAGTGTATAATGATCAGGCCCTGCTGCGGGTGGAACCTGCCCTGCGGGAAAAATATTTTACCCCGGTGGCCGATGACCGTTATCAGCTTGATGCCCGAATAAAAAGGCAGGTCCGCTTTGTTTATCAGGACCTGCTCAAAGAAGAATTCAGCAGTAACTGGAATTTAATTATCTGCCGCAATTTTTTTATCTATTTAACCAGGGAGGGCAAGGATACCCTGACCCGGCGTTTTGCGGAATCCCTGGCCTATCGGGGCATCCTGTTTCTGGGTAATACCGAATTTATTTTTGAACCGGGGGCTTTCAACCTCAAAAAAATAGAGGGCTCTTTTTATCAAAAACTGAGCTGACCACTGATTTCCCGGTACAGCTCCCGGTCAATATTAGCCCGAACCCGAATTCCTTCTTCTTCATACTCCTCCTGCAGTACCTGGGCCTGGCGGTGCAGTTGATCCAGCATCCCCGCCTGGGAATAGGGGATAAGGAGCTCTTTTTCCTCCAGACCCGCCCCCAGGATATCAGCCAGGGCAGAAAGCAAACCGTCAATATTGCTGCCTTTCTGGGCCGAAACCGCAACAGCCGGTTCATAGCGTCGCACCAGGTTATCCAGTTCCTCCCGGTCCGGATGAAGATCAATCTTGTTAAAAACGGTCAGCATGGGTTTGCCCAGGGCTTCCAGTTCCTCCAGGACCTCGAAAACGGTTTCCACCTGATCCGGAAAGCGGGCATCGCAGGCATCCACCACCAGCAGCAGGGCATCGGCCTGCTCCACCCCCTCCAGGGTGGCCCGGAAAGCAGCAATCAGGTGATGGGGAATATTTTTGATAAAACCCACGGTATCAGTCAGGAGAACTTCCCGGCCGTCGGGCAGTCGGCAGCCGCGAATGGTGGGGTCCAGGGTAGCAAATAGCTGATTTGCAGTTCGCACCCGGGATCCAGTTATTTTATTAAGCAGGGTTGATTTACCAGCATTAGTATAACCGACCATGGCCACAAAAGGAAGCCGGCGCCCCTGCTGCAGCAGGTGGCGCTGTTTTTTTACCTGCTCCAGTTCTTTTTTTAGTTCAGATATTCGGTCCCTGATGCGGCGCCGGTCTGCCTCCAGCTTGGTTTCTCCAGGCCCCCGGGTGCCAATACCCCCGGCCAGGCGGGACATTTCCTGGCCCCGACCAACCAGGCGGGGCAGGAGATAATTGAGCTGGGCCAGCTCCACCTGAATCTGCCCCTCCCGGGTATGGGCGTGGCGGGCAAAAATATCCAAAATCAATTGACTGCGGTCAATAACCGGAACCTGCATTGCTTCCTGGAGATTATTCTGCTGGGCCGGGGTCAGTTCCACGTCAAAAATAACCAGGGATATTCCCTGGCGGCGGACTACACCCGCCAGCTCCTGCACCTTGCCCCGGCCAATATAGCCGGCGGGGTCAGGTTTCTCTCTTTTCTGCTCAATGGCTTCTATGACCAGCCCTCCTGCCGTTTCCACCAGCCGGGCCATTTCCTCCAGGTCGCTTTCCTGGCGGGAGGAGGAGACTCCCACGGTTAACACCCTCTCCTGGCTTCGGTTTTGCCAGGTTTCCTGCAGAACCCGCCGGGAACGCTCCATTTCCCCCAGTATATCCCGGTCCAGGATTTCCCCGGAATCCAGGGGTCCCCAGGTTATCTTTTCCAGGAACCCCTTCTGTTCTACCTGCTGGGCCCCGTAAAAAACAAAACCCCCGGGGCCGGCAATTATCAGGAGCAGCCAGGCCGGTTGGATCTCCCGAAAAATCCAGGACTCCACCTCCGGGAAGGACCGGTCCTCACCTGATAAGACCACTACACCCAGGCGGGGAAATGGTTTTTCCCCTTTAAATTCTGTGCTCTTCAGCTCGTCGGGATTCTTTTCTGCCCGGATCCGCCCCTTGCGGTCCACCAGCAGAATCTTTTCTTCTCCCGCCCATATATCTGCAAAAGCTGCGGTTTGCAACTGACCATCGCTAAAAAGCTGTATCCCCTCTAACCCCTTTTTGTTTTTCAAATCAGGCTAGTCCCCCCTATCTATAGAATAATTGAGATGATATATCAGGGCCATTAAGCCCACTGAAAGATCTTCATTGCGGAGAATTACTTCCTGGGGCACCCGGAGGTGCTCCGGGGAAAAATTCCAGATCCCCCTTATCCCTGCTGTAATAAGCCGGTCGGCCACCTCCTGGGCCGCTTCGGCAGGAACAGCGATTATACCCAGGTGGGCTTCCTCCTCCTGGATTCTTTGTTCCATAATCTCCGGCCCCTCGACCCGGAGATTATGTATATAGGTGCCAATCACCCGGGGATCACTGTCAAAGACAGCCCGCACTTCGAGCCCGTGGCGCAGAAAACCCTGATAATTAACCAGGGCCCGCCCCAGGTTACCAGCTCCCACAATTACCATGGGCCAGTCCCTTTCCAAACCCAGAATTTTCTGTAAATGTCTCCTTAAAATCGAGACCTCATAACCAACTCCCCGCCGGCCAAACTCGCCGTAATAGGAGAGGTCCTTGCGCACCTGGGCCGAGGGAATGCCAGTACGTTCTCCTAATGCCTGAGAAGAAATTACCTCGATTTCTCGCTTTTCCATCCCTAAAAGAGCTCGATAATAAATGGGTAGCCGTTCTACAGTTGTTCGGGGGATCTTAAAGCTTTTCACCTGTTTCACTTCCTCTCTTGTGCGGTTTTTCCCAAGCGATAATAAAAAATGGTGGTGAGACCCAGAATCGAACTGGGGACACGAGGATTTTCAGTCCTCTGCTCTACCTACTGAGCTATCTCACCACTTAATCACTTCAATCATTAATTTTTCCCTTTGCTGGATAGATTATAGCACAACCTTCCCACTCTTTTCAATACTTTTTTCCTTTGCAGTTAATATTAACACAGTAAACTTTTGCGGTCAATATTTCCCCTGCCGGATCACAACTGGAATGAACCGAATCAGCCCCAGTACTTTTGACCCGGGCAATAAAGTCCGGGAGTATAACTCCCTGGCCCGGTTCAGGAAATTGCAGGGGCAGGGCAGAGGTTGTCGGGCCCGACTGACTACGGTTAAAAGATTATCTCCAGTTACAGGGACCGGCTCCCAGAAGTCCTTTAAGGTATGCTGCTTCCTTTATTCTCTAAATTGCTATTCGCAGGTGCAGGATTACCGGGCCGCTTCCCGAATATATTAAGACAAAACATTCCGGGGAAAGAAGGTGGAGTTCTTGGACTTATCCCAGATTTTTATCATTATTTTTGGTATCCTGGGGCTGGCAGTCATTTTCAGCTATAACCGCATGATAATTAAGCGCAACCGGGTGGACAATGCCTGGTCCCAGATCGATGTTCAGCTCAAGCGCCGTTATGACCTGATACCGAACCTGGTGGAAACGGTGCAGGCCTATGCCCGCCACGAACGGGAAACCATGGCCCAGATCACTGAAGCCCGGACCCGGGCCATTGCCGCGGCCACGGTCAAGGAACAGGAACAGGCTGAAAATGACCTGACCCGCAATTTAAAACGTCTCCTTGCGGTGGCTGAGGCCTACCCTGATTTAAAGGCCAATAAGAATTTCCTGATGCTCCAGGAAGAACTGGCCGGGACCGAGAGTAAGATTGCCTTTGCCCGCCAGTTCTACAATGATTCGGTCATGGAATACAATACCCGACTCCAGCTTTTCCCCCACAACATCCTGGCCGGACTGTTCCGCTTCGAGGGCCGGGATTACCTGGAGATTGAAGGCCTGGAACGGGAACCCCAGGCAGTTCAATTTGGCAGCAATCAGGGAGGTGAATAAGCTTTGTACAGGGCTATTGCTAAAAACAAAAGAAACACCTGGGTACTGCTGTTCATTTTTATACTCCTTTTCGCTGCCGTTGGGCTCGTTTTCGGCGAGTACACCGGCAGCGGAATGTGGGGGCTGGGCATTGCCTCTCTCGTGGCTCTATTGCTCTGTTTCGGCTCCTACTATTACAGCGACAGTATTGTTCTCAAGGCCACGGGGGCTCGACCGGCCCAAAAGGAGGAATACCCCCACCTGGTCCATTCCATTGAGGGCCTGAGCATCGGCGCCGGCCTGCCTGCCCCCCGCCTTTATATTATCGATGATCCCACTCCCAATGCTTTTGCCACCGGCCGCAACCCGGAGAAGGGGGTGGTTGCTGTTACCACCGGCCTCATCGAGAGATTAAACCGCACCGAAATTGAAGGGGTCCTGGCCCATGAAATGGCCCATATAAAAAATTATGATACCCGCCTGGCTACCCTGGCCACGGTAATGGTGGGAGCAGTTGTTCTCCTCAGCGAATGGATCCGCCGCAGTTTTTTCTTCCGCAGCATGCGGGGCCGCACCTCCTCCCGGGGGCGGGGCGGTCATCAGGCCTTGATAATGATTGTGGCCCTCGTAATATCCATCCTGGCCCCTATCTTTGCCCAGCTTCTGCGCCTGGCCATCTCCCGCCGGCGGGAATTTCTGGCTGATGCTGATGGGGCCTTGATTACCCGCTACCCGGAAGGCCTGGCCAGTGCCCTGGAAAAAATCTCAGCCGAACCCCAAAAGCTGAAAAACGCCTCTACAGCCACGGCACCCCTCTTTATCATTAACCCCTTCCGCACCGGGGGCAGCAGCAAGCTTTTCAGCACCCACCCTCCTACCGGGGAGAGGATCAAAGCCCTGCGGGAAATGTAGGGGGCCCAAATATCTGCAGATCCGGTAAAAGTTATCCACAGGTGGGGAAAAATGACCCCGGGAAATACTCAGTCCCCTCCCGGCCTCGAGCCTCGCCAGATCAATACTCCCTCGGGCAACCCATTCCTTATCCTGTTCCTGAGGGGATCCGGAAAACCCCAGTTATCCACAGGGATTATCTCGGGGGAAATAAAGTCCCTGAGCCCTTATAAAAACAGGGTTCGCGTGATTTTTACGGGGACAATATCAACATGATTGTGGATAAATATCCTCAAACTGTGGAAAAGCCCGGCTTCCTTTATCTGGGAGCGGGCTTTTCTTATAAAATTTCAGCTATTTTCTTCCGGGTGGGGTGCAGTCTAATGGCGAAAATGACGGCGCCCGGTAAATACCATTATCAGGTTCAGGCGATTGGCCGCCTCAATTACCTCCTGATCCCTTTTTGCTCCCCCGGGCTGAATTATCCCCTGAACTCCAGCTTCCC
>PWFS01000131.1 GCA_003554145.1 Halobacteroidaceae bacterium
CCTCCATATTCCAGAGCACCCAGGCTAATATACCATTTACTAATAAAGCCGTTGAGCATGGGAATACCCACCATGGCAAAAGCTCCAATACCAAAACAAATCATAGTAATGGGGAATTCTTTACCCACTCCTCCCAGGTCATCAACATGACTGGTCTTTTTCTGATAAATAATTACCCCACAACAGAGGAACATCATTGACTTGATCAGGGCATGATTTAAAATATGGAGAACTGCTCCCGTCACACTAAAGCCAGTCGCCATACTTAAACCCAGGAAAATATAGCCAATCTGAGCCACACTGGAATAAGCTACCAGCCTTTTAATATCCTTTTGATTGAGAGCCATTATTGAACCCAGAATTATTCCGGCTACACCCATAACCTTTAATATGGTAAAAAGAGGAGTGGTAGCCAGTATATCGATGCCGTAAAGGTTAAAGAGAACCCGGGTTAATCCAATTATATAGACCTTGGCCGCCAGGCCTGCCAGAAAAGCGCTGGAAGGAGAAGGAGCAGAAGTATAGGCGTCAGGCAACCAGACGTGCAGGGGAAAGAGGGCTGCCTTTACTCCAAAACCAACAATGAAGAAAGCTTGAGCCAGAAGGGCAACCCTGGGAAATTCGTTAATTGCTGTAAGTACCTCCTGACCGGCAAAGGTCATATTCAAATGACCCGTAATCATGTATATCAGGCCAATACCAAAAAGAATAGGTCCCGAACCGAGGGCAATCATAACCAGGTACTTAAAGCCCGCTTCAACTGACAGCCGATTATTGCGGATAGCAACCAGGGCCGGTCCACATAGCGAGACAATTTCCACCATGACATAAAGATTAAACAGATCATTGGTCAGGACCATACCCACCATGGCCCCTGAAGCAAGCAAAACCAGGGTATAGAACCAGCCTCGCAGGGCATAGTTTATTTCTCTTTGAATATCCCGCCAGGCAAAAACCAGAACCAGAAAGCCAATCCCGGTTATTATTACCGCCATATATGCTCCCAGCAAATCAGCTACCAGCTCAATGCCCCAGGGAGGAGCCCAGTTGCCCAGGTGATAGTGAATATTTCCTTCCCGAACCACCCGGATAAGCAAAATAATGGAAAAAACATTGGCCAGGGCCATCAGGAATAAGGAAATATAGGGGATGAGTTGATTGCGGAAGCGACCCACTATGGGCATAAGAAAAGAACCCAGGAGCAACTGGACCACTATCAGCACCGGCAGTTGATAGATCATTCTTTTTCTCCTCGCAGCATTACAATTTCGTCAGCATCCAGGGTTCCGTAAAAAGAATACAGTTTTACCATTAAAGCCAGGGCAAATGCAGTAATACTGACCGCTACGACAATTCCAGTCAGGATTAGAGCCGAAGGCAGGGGATTCATAAAGGGACCTCCCTCAGCACCCCTCCCCAAAATTGGAGCCTGGCCGCCTTCCACATAACCCAGGGCCACAAAAAAGAGGAAAATTGAGGTCTCCATTATATTAATCCCAATAATTTTTTTTAATAGATTGGAATGACTGAGGGTAGTATAAAATCCCACCATAAAAAGAATGAGGGCATAATAAAAGAAATAGTTCTGGCCCAGGGCAACCAATGCTTCGGCCATTTTAATCCTCCTCAACCAGCGAATAATAAAGGCTGACCACTGTTACAGCTACTTTTATTCCAATTCCAAAGGACAGTAGGGGGATAAGACCTCCACTGATCAGCTGTCCCGGGGTACCCAGGGGAATGCCTATTTGCCCGTTGGTTAAAAAGTTTCCTCCCACCAGCACGCCCAAAAAACCCAGGCCGACGTACCATATTGCCCCCAGGCTTTCAAATATTGAGGCTCTCTCATGGGAAAGCTTCTCCAGACCCTGATGAGCATCAAAAGTAAGGGCATATAAAACCATGCTGGCAGCAACAATTGTTCCTCCGGCAAATCCTCCCCCGGGGCTGAGGTGACCAGCAGTTATTACATAAAATCCGTAAACCTGAATAAAGGGAATAACAAATCTAACAACTATCTTTAGAATCAGGATCTCCTGCATCCTCATCCTCAATACCCCTTTCCCGATCTTCGGGGCAGATGACCCCCAGCCGCAATCTATTTAAAACGGTCAGCACTGCAGCAATTGCTGCAAAAAGAACCGTAACTTCCCCCAGGGTATCATACGCCCGGTAATCGGTAATAATAGCGGTAACAATATTCTGAGCCCCGGTTTCACTAACTCCCTGACTCAAATATCTCTCGCTGACAATATTGTGGGCCGGATTATCCGGATCCCCAAAAGGGGGCATCTCCGCTACAACTAATAGCAAGGCCAAACCCAGGATAAGAGTCAGGAGAACGGGAATAATCTGACGCATTTTATTCATACCTCCCGGTTTTGCTGATGGTGGCAATCATCAAAATAGTTGTTACTCCCGCGCCCAGTGCAGCTTCGGTAATGGCAACATCCGGGGCCCCCAATTGCAGCCAGATAATGGCCATGAGCAGGCTGTAAGCAGCATAGATAATAACCGCTCCCAGCAAATCCCTGGTCCGGACTGCAGCCAGAGCACATAAAACCAGGATACTCAAAATAAGAATATCCAGAATGGCCATTAATCATCACCGCCCTTCTGGCGGGCCAGCTGTCCGGTCCAATCGACAATTGTATCATAAGAGGCGCGGGCAACAATATGCCCGGCAGTGGGGTTGGTAATAAGAATAAAAATAATCATAAATATTAGTTTGACTCCCGCCGAGGAAAGTCCTTCATACAATAATAAAGAAGACAGGACCAGCCCTACTCCAAGAGTATCGCTTTTGGTATTGGCATGCAAACGGCAAAAAACATCGGGCAATCGCAGCAGGCCAATAGTCCCTACTGTAAAGAAAAAAACCCCAGAAAAAAGTAGAAAAAGAACCAGAATTTCCCGCATTGCCTTTCCCCCTACAACCTCTTTAATTCCAGGTACTTGGCCACACATATAGTGGCGGTATAACCTATTAGAGTATATGTTATGGCCACATCCAGGAACAGTTCCTCGTGGTACATAAAAGAAACCAGGGCCATTACTGCAATGGTTTTGCCGGTAATCATATTAATAGCTACAACCCGGTCCCCGGGAGTAGGCCCAATTGCCGCCCGGTAAACACAAAATATAACATTAATCATAAGTAGAATAGCAGCAATTAGAAAAGCAGTTTCAGTCATTTTCCTCTCCCCTCAAATTCAACCAGAGCTTTTCCTACCGGATTTTCCGGGAATTGGGTTACCATTTCCTCGGTTAAAAAATGGATAAGTATCTTACGATCATCCACATCAATACTCAAAGTTCCCGGAGTTAAAGTAATGGAATTTCCCCAGAGGGCCTGGGTAACTGGGAACCGCAGTGTTTGTTTGACCTCAACAAATTGGGGGGAAATCCGGAGCCGAGGGCTTAAAACAATTGCCACCCCCTGGAAATTAGCCTTAATTATCTCCCTTATTAAAATTAGCACAAACTTAAGGAAAAAAAATCCCCGGGCCAGAAAGGGTGGCCGCTCTTCCGCCCTAATTATCTCCGGGGCCATAAAAATAGCCACAAAAAGAGAAAAAGTAAATCCCAGCAAAAGATTAACCCAGTCCAGGCTCCAGGATATAAGAAGCCAGAAAATGTATAATAAAATTGTCATTCCCAAAACATCTTTGGAAAAAACCATCAGATTTTACCTCCATTACCTCTCCCATTCTTCTTACTATTTTATTCGATAAACCTCTATACTGCAACCAGAAACTTTCCTTCAATTGTGTAAAATTTAAAAAACGCATCTTATGACAGTTTTTTTCCAAAAAACCGGGCTAATCTCCTACCAATTTAATCCTTTCAGGAAAAACCTCCAAAAAAGCTTTTTAACCCCAATTTTTAAACCCTGACCCCTAACTGCTTAATTCAATATCTTGCTTTTTTCCTTGACCTGTAAAAAAGAGAGGGGCAGACCCCCTCTCTTTTATCCAGCCTTCTCTATTTTAACACCACAGACTTTAAACTCCGGAATCTTGGCCACTGGATCAAGAGCAGGGTTGGTCAGGATATTGGCTGCCGATTCACTAAAGTGAAAAGTCATAAAAATCATTCTTTCTGGAACCCTTTCAGTCGGAAATGCCCGGGCGGTAACCTGGCCGCGCCGCGAAGAAATTACCATCCGATCTCCTTCTTCCAGTCCCAGTTTTGCGGCATCAACGGGATTGATTTCTACCATTTCCTCGGGATCAATCCCTGATAACCCTGAACTTCGTCGGCTGAGGGTGCCGGTATGATATTGGGTCAGCTTCCGGCCAGTAGTCAAGAGGAAGGGGTACTCTTCATCAGGGAGTTCGGCAGGAGGAATATAGTCGATGGCATGTAATTTGCCTCGCCCCCGGGGAAATTTGCCCTGATGCAAATAGCGGGTCCCGGGATGATCAGGATCCGGACAGGGCCACTGTATTCCTTCCTGGGCTATTCGGTCATAGGTTATTCCCCCGTAATGGGGCGTCAGACTGGTCATTTCCTGGAAAATTTCCTCGGGTGAATTGTAATCCCATTCATACCCGAGTTTTTGAGCCAGTTCCATTATTATTTTCCAGTCAGATCTGGCTCCGCTAAGGGGTTTGATCCCCTGCCTGACCCTTTGAACCCGGCGTTCAGTATTGGTAAAGGTCCCCTCTTCTTCGGCAAAAGAAACTCCTGGCAATACCACGTCAGCCAGTTCCGCAGTTTCGCTGAGAAAAATGTCCTGGACCACTAAGAAATCAAGGGAGGAAAGAGCTTCCTTGCTGTGAGTGCTGTCCGGTTCACTTAAAACCGGATTTTCTCCCATGATGTATAGCCCTTTGATCTGTCCCTGAACTGCACCTTCCATCATCTCCATCATGGTCAAACCTGGCTGGGAATCGGGTACTTCTCCCCAGGCCCGGGCAAACTTGCTGGCTATCTCGGGATCATCCACCTTTTGATAGCCAGGATAAACATTGGGCAGCCCTCCCATGTCGCAGGCCCCCTGCACATTATTCTGTCCCCGCAGGGGATTAACGCCGGCATTGGGGCGCCCCAGGTTACCAGTAATCAGAGCCAGATTGGCCAGGCTGAAAACATTATCAGTGCCCGAAATATGCTGGGTTATTCCCATTGCATAGAGGATAGCAGCTGATTCCGCCCGGGCGTAAAGGTGGGCGACCCGGGTCAGCTGTTCTTCGGAAACCCCCGTAATTTGACTTACCCTATCCGGGGGAAAGTCGGCTACTGCTTCTCTGAGTTCGGACAGTCCCTCGGTTCTTTCTTCCACGTACTCTCGATCCCATAAATCATCGCGGAAAATTATGTGCAGTAGACCATTAATCAGGGGCACATCAGTTCCGGGGTAATGTTGCAACCAGATATCAGCGTATTCCACCATTTCTATCTGGCGGGGATCAGCCACTATAATTGTGCTGCCCTCCCGGGCTGCCTTTTTTACCCGGTAGCTGATTACTGGATGGGCTTCTGTTGTATTGGAGCCGATAATAAAGATTAGTGGAGCTTTTTCAATCTCCTCTATCGAATTGGTCATTGCTCCGCTTCCCAATGCTGTAGCCAGACCGGCTACTGTAGCGGAGTGTCATAGGCGGGCACAGTGATCAATGTTGTGGGTGGCCAGAGCAGTTCTGACAAATTTCTGAAACAGGTAATTTTCTTCATTGGTGCATTTGGCGGAGGTCAAACCACCCAGGGCTTTACCCCCGTGCTCTTCTTTTATGCTTTTAAGCTTCTGGACAGTATAATCCAGAGCTTCCTCCCAGCTGACAGGAACCAGTTCACCCTCTTTGCGAATTAATGGCGCTGTCAGCCTATCCGGATGGTGAATATAGTCCCAGCCGAATTTTCCTTTTACACAAAGATCTCCGTAATTAGGTACGGTGTCTTCAAAAGCATCTACTCCTATGACCTGATCATCCTTAACCCGCAGCTCAATCTGACAGCCCACCCCACAGTAAGAGCAGGTGGTTCTCGTTTTTTTAATTTCCCAGGGTCTCCCTGCAAATTTATCCAGGCGAGGGGTCAGAGCCCCTACGGGACACATTTCAATACACCTGCCGCAGAAAACACAGGTTGATTCCTCCAGGCCTACCTGGAAGGGAGTAGCTACCTGGGAGGCAAAGCCCCGGTTGGCGAAGTCAATTGCTCCAACCTGGGGTATTTCATGACAGGCCCTAACACATAAACCGCATTGAATGCAGCGATTATAATCTCTCTCAAAAAAAGGATTATCATCCTCCACCGAAAATTCTGGTTTTTCTCCGGAGAAGGAAGTCCCTTCAATCCCGTAGCGATAGGCATAATCCTGCAATCGACAATCCCCATTGCGCTCACAGGCAAAACAGTCCACATCATGAGAGGCCAGAAGCAAATCCAAAACCACCCTGCGGGCCTCTATCACCCGGGGGGATTCGGTTTCAATTTCCATCCCCTCACTGGCTTCCAGGGCACAGGAAGCTACCAGTTGACCGGATTTTTTGTCCTCCACCATGCATAACCGGCAGGCCCCGGCAATCTCTACCCGGGGATGATAACACAGGGTAGGGATATCCAGGCCCATATCCTGACAGGCCTGCAGCAGAGTTTTGCCCTTTTCCAGATCTATTTTCTGACCATCAATTTTTAAGGTTATTTCTGACATTATTCTCCCCCCTCTCTACTTCTTAACTATGGCATCAAAGGGACATTTTTCCAGGCAGGCATTGCACTTGGTACAGAGATCCTGATCAATATAATGTTCTTCTTTGGGCTGGCCGCTGATGGCATCAACGGGGCAGACCTTGACACAGATTGAACAGCGCTTACAATCATCCTGAACAATTACATAACGCAAAAGATCTGAACAGACACCCGCAGGGCAGTGCTGGTCCTCAATGTGAGCCCGATATTCATCCTCAAAGAAATTAAGAGTACTCAAAACGGGATTGGGAGCAGTCTGTCCCAGCCCACATAGAGAAGTAGCAACAATATTACGGCCCAGAAATCTCAGTTTTTCTATATCCTCTAGCTGGCCCTTCCCGGCCTTCAAACGCTCAAGAATTTCCAGCATGCGCTTGGTTCCTTCGCGGCAGGGAGTACATTTCCCGCAGGATTCCTTCTGGGTAAAATTAAGGAAAAACCAGGCCACATCAACCATGCAGGTTTCTTCATCCATGGTCACCAGGCCTCCTGAACCCATCATGGCCCCGGATTCTATGAGGGAATCATAGTCAACGGGAAGGTCTATCAGATGAGCAGGAATACAGCCTCCAGAGGGTCCTCCTATTTGCACTGCTTTAAATTCACGCCCATCGGGAATACCTCCCCCAATTTCATAAATTATTTCCCGAATGGATATTCCCATGGGCACCTCAATCAGGCCGGTATTATTAATCTTTCCAGCCAGGGCAAAAACCTTGGTGCCCCTACTCTTTTCTGTTCCTATCTGACTGAATTGATTGCTTCCCCTGCGGATAATCCAGGGCACATTGGCATATGTTTCCACATTGTTAATATTGGTGGGCTTATTCCAGAGGCCCCTGGTGGCTGGATA
>PWFS01000008.1 GCA_003554145.1 Halobacteroidaceae bacterium
ACCGGATCGATCAGGTTCCCCTTTTCATCCATTACCGTAAAGTTTAAAACTGCAATTTTTTCCAGGGTTTGTTCTGCAACATCTTCTTCAGCACAGGCAGGAAAAGATATAGCGATAAAAATCAGAAAAATACCGATAAACTTAAAGATACCCAAATTAAATACCTCCCATTCCCAGAAAAACCAGTCCATCTTCTGATTCCAATAATAAGGAAAAGAAAAGTTTCCCCCCTCCGCCATTGATAGAAGGAAGGATCAAATTAGTTTCCTGATTTGAGCAGCAATGATTATTTATTATTATAAACCAGGAAAGTAAAATTGTATAGCCTGTTTTTGAAAGGATGAACTGCTCCCGCTTTTGCTTTGCTTAGAAGCGGGAGCTTATTGCTAATGCCACAGGTTTACTCGGGCTCCAAGGACAGTGCCTGACCTGGAAATGCCAGTCACCCGGCAATTTTTAGTAAGTTCAGACTTGCATTATTATCCCTGTCTAGCTCTAAGTACCAAAAGCATAGTAACGGTGACGAATTTTCACTCCTACCTTATCTATTGGGCAATTCATCATTATAACTTCAGGGGAAAAAGGTCCCGGGCGGTCAACTCTGGGTTTGATCCTGTAGCCCTATCAAACCATCATAATAAAACCTATTTCGCCATTTGCTAACAACCTGTCCTGGGGTATCAATTCCTGCAGAAATTTCTTCATTGCTATAACCCTGGGCAGCAAGAAAAACAATTTTGGCCCGGATCACATCACGTTATGGTTACGTATATTTTTTCGCCATGACTTCAAGGGCACCTTTTCCCCGGGATCCAAGATTACTTTAAATGGGCTTATACGGGGCATGATGTCGCCTTCCTGTTAACACCACACCCCATCTTGTCCTATTTCAATAGCTCATAATACGTCATCGTATTTTTTTTAAGGAGGGCCTGGAAACTCTTAATTTCTGATTTTTTCAGGCAGGGTTAAAAAAAGCCGCGGCGAAAAAGCATAATAGCAACAAACAAAAAATATCAGGAGGAAAAACTCCATTGGACTTTTACTCGGCCATCAGCTCTTATTATAATTATATTTTCCCCCTTAACCCGGATCAGAGGGACTTTATCCGTTCTTTTCTCCCGGCTGGTTCCAGAATACTGGAGGGGGGGACCGCTACGGGAAATCTGGCCCGGGCCCTGGCCCGGGATGGCTTTCAGGTGGTAGGGGTGGATCTTAATACGTCCCTCCTGGAAAAAGCCAGGGCCGAGGAAAATCCTCCCGATCTAAAATTTTTCCAGATGGATATGCTGGATATTGAGCAAAAGTTTGCCCCGGGTTTTTTTGACGGGATTGTGGGGGTGGGGAATACCCTGGTTCATCTTTCCGGACGGGAGCAAATCCGTACCTTTCTTACCGGAGCGGCCCGGAGCCTTAAACCAGGAGGGAACCTGTTTTTGCAGACAGTCAATTATGACCGGGTGCTGAAGCAGAATATCCATAACCTGCCCACCATTGAAAATGAAAAGATACAGTTTGTTCGAATTTACAGGTATTTACCGGGGCAGAAAAGGATTATCTTTCAAAGCCGGTTGCACATAAAAGCAACTGAAGAGGTTTTGCAACAGGAGGTTCAGTTATTTCCCCTGCAAAAACATGAACTGGAGGCAGATTTAAAGCAGGCGGGCTTTAACCACCTGGAATTTTTCGGTGATTTCCAGAAAACACCCTATTCCCAGGAAAGTATGGCCCTGGTGGTCCGGGCTTCTATTTCCTGATGGGATTTTATTGTTGTAAAAGTAATAGATGATTTGATCAGGACCAGGGAGGAGAACATTTAATGGCCAGAAAAAAGAATTTATATGGGCAGGGTATATCTATTGGGATTGCCCTGGGCCTGCTTGTGGGTTTAATGCTGGATAATATTGCATGGGGGTTTTCTATCGGTGCGGCCCTGGGGGCCCTGGGAGATTATATTGGATCTCGAAAGTCCCGAGAAGAAGAATAGCAGGAGGGTTTTTATCATGATTGCGGATGAGCAGGATTTAAAAAAAGGATTGCAAAAGTGGCAGAAGGTCCTCCGCCTGCAGGACTGGGATATTAAATTGAAGCCTGTCGATCAAAAATGGCGGAAAACTGGCGATGTTAAAGTGGATCGGGATGACCGCAAGGCGGTTTTGATGGTCAATGTTTTTAATCCCAGCAGTGAAAACCTGGAGGAAGTAATTATCCATGAGCTTTTGCATATCAAACTGTGGGACATGGATCAGATGCTGGAGGGTCTCCTGCACTCGGTTTTTGGCAATGAAGAACAGGATCCCCGTTTTCAATTTGCCCAGCATCAGTTTATGATCATGCTGGAAGCCACAGTTGAAGATCTGACCAAGGGTTTTCTGGAACTGGGGGGGAACTGCACCGACCTTTCTTTTGGCCGCCTGCAGTCCTCGATTGAAGAGGAGTTATCCTCCGGAGAAAAAGAATAATTTAAAAGCAGAAAGGAGGTAACTATAATGGGTCGTTCTTTTTTCTACATTACTGCCGGAAGCCGGGAAGAAGCAGAAAAAATAGCCGCTGTCCTGGTGGAAAATAATCTGGTAGCCTGTGCCAATGTTTTTGGAGGAGTGCAATCCTTTTTCCAGTGGGAGGGCGAGGTAAAAAAAGAAGAAGAATTGCTGGTGGTGGGAAAAACCCGGACCGATCTCGTGGGTGAACTTGTGGAGAAGGTTAAGGAAGTCCATTCTTATGATGTCCCCTGTGTTATTTCCTGGCCCATAACCCATGGTAATTCTGAATTCCTGCATTGGATTGATCGGGAAACCCAGAAATAGATCCTGGCAGGTTTTAAATTAGGTCGGGGAGAGGGGCTGAAAGCCATCAGCTTTAAAAGAATTGCACCCGCTTATAATTTTGTGGCCAGAATACTGGGTTTCCATTATCCCGAACGGATTATCCGCCTGCTTTTTCTACGGGGGGAAAATAAAGAATGCAGAATCCTGGATATTGGCGGAGGAACGGGTCTTCTGGCCCAGGAGATGATTGCTCGTAACCCCGGCCCCCACCTGGAATTTACCGTCCTGGATCCTACAGCAGAAATGCTAAAACAGGTTCCCGATATGGAGAATATAAAAAAGGTCCAGGGCCGGGGGGAAGAACTTCCTTTTCCCGAAAACTCCTTTGACCGCATCATTGTAATTGAAACTCTTCATCATACCCAGGACCCAGTTGCCCTTTTTTCAGAGGCCTACCGGGTTTTAAGGCGGGGAGGCATCATGGTAGTCCAGGAACCGGATCAGGATAAATTCCTGATAAAATTGATTATCGGACTGGAAAAAATATTTATCCGCAGAATAATAAGAGTTGATTCTCAATTAATTGAAGACTGGGCCAGCTATGCGGGATTTACCGGTCAGGTAATTTTTTCCCACAAAGGACAGATCTTCTGGAAAGGTAAAAAGGAAGAATAGCGGCAGCCGGGAGAATTTGTGGTGAGAAAAGGCAAAAATGGGCCTTTCCATCCGACTCTGGAAACAGGGTTTAGAGAAAATTTCAGACAAAAAAAAGCGGGGAGAGAATTCTCCCCGCTCTTAATTTTTCTCAGAACCAACAGGATGCTTTTTTGCCATTATTCCCGGCGAAAAAGGGAATGAGGAGTAGAAATCCGGAATAGGGGGGTAATTTTTCCCGGCCTGGATTAAGGAGTTAATCTTTCTTCCGGAGAATTTTTTTCAGGTCTTTAAAGCCCACCGCATCGTACTGGAGAATTCCCCGGGAAAAAATACGGCCTCCGATGTAGATGAAAAAAATTGTGGAGAGAATAAGGGCCAGGGTTATTGTTCCCATTTCCCACCAGGGAATGTCGGTGGCTGCCATGCGCAACAGGGCCATGGCCGGGATGAAGGGGGGAATATGGGTTAAAACCTGCACCCATAAAGCATCAGGATTGGTGATCAGAATTCCGGATAAAAACAGGGGAATCATGGGAATGAGAATAATGAGGCCCTGGGCCTGGGATCCTTCTTCTGCTTCTTTCATGGTGGAGCCCAGGGCGGCGAAAATTGAAGACAGCATGAAGTAGCCCAGCAGGAATATCAGCAGGGGAGGTAAAATAATACCGGCATTTAATCCCAACTCCTGAAAATCAATAAAACGGGAAGCAGTAAAAATTGCCGCTGTGGCCCAGATGCCCACCTGGAGAAGGCTGAGAAGACCATAACCCATAATTTTGCCAATCAAAAGTTCAAAGGAGGATATTGAAGACAGGAGAATTTCCACCACCCGGTTCCTTTTTTCTTTTATAACACCGTACATCAGCATCTGACCGGAGAAAATCACGGAGAGTAATAAGATCATGGCCAGAGCTAAAGGAGCCACAAACTCAGCAACTGTTCCAGGAGCTGCTTCTTCGTCCAGGGGCTGGACCTGCAGAGTCAGGGGGCGGGTGGCGATATCGATTTCTTCTCGGGTTAACCCCCAACCTTCCAGGCGAATATCAGTTATTACTTTTTCCAGGGGTTCTCGGATCCGGTGGGCAGGAATATTTCGGGGGTCCTCGGTAAAAACCTGGATAAACCCCTCTTCGATGTTTTCCCGGGAAACAATAAAAAATCCAGCGTAATCACCATCCCAGACCTTTTGTTCCAGCTCAGCTTTATCCCCGGGGAAAAGTTCTAAGGATATGTTGGTCTCTGCAAACTGTTGATTAATTCGATCAGAATATTCTCCAGTTTTATCCATGAAAGCCAGGGGCACGGGCTGAGTTTGCATCAGTTCCTGGGTGAAAAATTCCAGTCCTCCGATGCCCACTATCAGAAGGGGGATAAGGAAGGTAAGAATTAAAAACATGGGGGTTCGAATGCCCTTGTTAAACTCCCACAGGGCTACTTTGCGAGAATTAAGCAGGTTGATTTTCTTCAACTTCTTCACCCCTTTCTTTTACAGCATTGATAAAAATATCGTGGAGGGGAGGAGTAGCAACCTGGAATTCTTTCAGGGTTAAACGGGCGGTAATAGAATTGATTAATTGATTTATATCATTTTCACCCTGGAAAGAAAGATGTAGATAATCTTCTTCTTTTTTATTTACCACCACCCGGGGGTCTTCCCAGAGGAAAGAGGGATCATTACCGGGCTCAAAATATAAAGACACATTGTATTCTTTGTAGCTTTCTTTAATCTCTTTGAGATTGCCGCTCAAAACCTGTTTACCTTTGTTGATCAAAACAATGGAGTCGCAGATTTCCTCAACCATGTTCATTTGATGAGCGGAAAACAGGATGGTAATTCCCTTCTGCTGCAGCTCGGTGATAATTCCCAGGAAAAACTCCTGATTGATGGGATCCAGGCCGGCGAAGGGCTCATCCAGGACCAGAACTTCAGGCTCGTGCAGAACAGAGGCAATGAACTGGACCTTTTGTTTCATTCCCCTGGATAATTTATCAAATTTTTGGCTGGCATATTCTTGAAGGTCGACCCTCTCCAGCCACTCTGCAGCCCTGGACCTGGCTTCCGAGGGAGGCATTCCCTTCAATACCCCGATATAGGTCAGGTTGGGTAGAACCCGGGCCTCTTCATAAAGGCCCTTTTCTTCGGGCAAATAACCTACTCGCCTTTTATCCAGGGCCGAGGGCTGTTCATTGAAGAAAAAGGAAACCCGTCCCCGATCTGCTTTCAGTATTCCCATAATTATGCGGAGAGAGGTTGTTTTCCCTGCACCATTGGGTCCCAAAAACCCCAGGATATCACCGCGGGGAACCGAAAAACTGATGTCATCAACAACTCTTTTGTTTCCAAAACTCTTGGTCAGGTTTTCAACCTGCAAAATAGTACTCATAGCCGTTCTCCTTTAAAAAAATTTTCGCAAAACAAAACAACAACAACAGCAGGCGAAGATGAAAATATTAATTATAAATTAACATAAATTTTAAATATTGTAAAGAAAAAATTAAAAAAATAAATTTTTGGAGTGAGTATTTTTAAAAAACTGCCCGGGCCAGGAACAAACACCCCTTTTCAATATGGGGGAAGGGGGTAGAATAAGGGAAAAAGCCGGGTTATTTACAACAACAAAGACAATAAGAAGGGTGAAGAGCAGTTTTTCTTTTAAGCCCGGGCTCTAATTTTCCCGGGAAGGCTTATCTTTTTTCCGGGCCCGATGAAAAAGGTAATATATTGAACCAACTCCCAGCCACAGGGCCAGGGAGATGAGGATGGCGGGATCCTCCCAGAAAGAAGCGATGGTCAGCAGAATAGCCGAGGCAATGGTAAAAAAGGCCCAGAAACGCAGGGTTCTCTGCTTCAATACCATGGGGGCCCGGGCCACCTCCCGCGGGAAGCGGCGGATCAGTTGCAGGGAGGCCCCAGCGGTTAAGGCCATTCCCATCAGGGCTACCAGCGAACTTAAAGCTCCCAGGAATATAATGGAGAGATCGAATAAGACCACCGTGACTCCGAATAAAAAATTGATGGTTAAGGCCAGGCTGGGAGCTCCAAAAAAATTGGTGCGGGTTAAAAAGGCGGGTAAAAAGCCATCCTGGGCCAGGCTGAATAGAAGACGACTGCTGGAGGTGTAGATGGCATTAATGGGGGTAAAGATGGCTACCACTGCACTGACCTGAACCAGACCGGCCAGGGAAGCGGGCAGCAGCAGGCTGGAGGCCTGGGCCAGGTTGGGTTCTACCATTTTAATTTTCTCCCAGCCCAGCCCTCCAGAAAAAACAATGGCCACTCCCAGATAGAGGATTCCCAGGATTATAGAGGAAAAAAGAATAGCAAGGGGAATATTGCGCTGGGCCTTTTTTACTTCATCTCCTATTTCGGCAATAAAGTAAAGGCCGGTGTAGGCAAAAAAGGCCGCAGCACTACCCTGAAGCAGAGGTGCCCAGCCCGCTGCTGACCAGTTGGCCAGCCGGGAAAGACTGGTAGAAGGAAAACCCCAGCCGGCAAAAGAAATCAGGCCGCTGACCACAATAATTACCAGGAGACCCTGAACCAGCTGAGTGGTTTTCAGGCCCAGGATATTTATCAGGTAAAATATGAACATGATGCCCAGGGCCAGGGCCCTCTGATCCCAGCCCAGGACCGGTGCCATGTAGTCAGCGAAACCTATACCCATCAGGGCCAGGGCATAGCAGGCGGTAACCCAGCGTAGCCAGCCCATTATAAATCCGATATAATCGGAATAAAACATGCGGGCGTACCTGTAGGTGGCTGCGGTGGTGGGAAAAACTGCTGCCACCTGGGAATAACAGACTGCTGAACCAGCAGCAACAATTAAGGCTATCAGGTAGCAGAAAAAAAGGCCGGGACCTGTGGCAACCCCCAGGGGTCCAATCAGGATGAAAATCCCAGCTCCAATTACCGTGCCTACAGTCATTATTACCGCTCCGGCCAGTCCAATTTTTTGATGCATAGCTGCGGCCTCCCTGTTGCGGAATTCAGTTGAATGAGA
>PWFS01000099.1 GCA_003554145.1 Halobacteroidaceae bacterium
ATAATTCAGAATGGAATACTTTATACCAAAAAGAAAAAAGATTATTAATCGAAACCCCTGGAGATGTAGTTAAAAAAATCCATCATATAGCAAGCACATTGGTTAAGGGGCTTTCAGCAAAATTAATTATTGAAATTTTAACTTCAGTTAAACGGATATTATAATTAATTGCTCCTCAAAAATCTGTGGATCTCAAATTGGCTTCAGAAAAGATAGTTTCAGTCAAATCAATTTTGTTGAATTTAGCTTCTTCAAGGATAGAATATGCAAAGCTGCATCCTTCTATAATACTTTCAGTAAATAGCCTCTTTTTCAGGTTCAAATTAGAAAAATCAGAATACAGTGTGGCGCATTGGAAAAATGTTAGCGAACCGCGATAATGGTTCGGACCATTACCCCCCGGCAAAATGATCAGGAGGGGTCCTCGCATAAAGGGAGGGAGTTTCTTGGAGTTTCCGCTGGATCAGGTATTGGACAGTTATGGCCTGGGAGATCGGGGTGGAGAAGTTGCTGTTGAGAGGGGAGGTCATCTGGGAACCAATTACCGGATAACGATGGGCCACAAAAAAATGGTGCTTCGAATAAGGGTTCCCCAGTTCAGCCCGGAGGAGGTGCAGGCCGATCATCGCCTTTTGGAGTATTTGCGGGATAAAGGCTTTCCAGTTCCAGGCCTGATCCCCCGTGGGAATGGATCCACCTGGGGATTGCTTCCTGACGGGCGGATTTATGAAATGCAGGACTATATCCCCCATGATCAGACTGCAGCAGAGGTGGATTATAAGGATATATCAGGACAGCTGGCGGCCTTCCTGGGGCGTTTTCACCGCCTGACCCGGGATTACCCGGAGATTATAAAGAAAACTCCTTATCTGGGGGACATTCCCCTGGGGTTCTGGGAAAAATATTTCTCTGGCCCCCTGGAACTGGGACAGGCCCGTTACTTGCATTCAGCGGAACAGGAAGGGGGCTCAGCGGGCAGAGAATTAAGGGACCGGACCGAATTTCTGGCCTCCTACCTGAGGGCAATTAAAAAAAGAATGGAAAAGGCCATCCCTGATATCCCAACCCTGATCAATCATAACGATTTTTATGGCAATAATATTCTTTTGCAGAGGGGAAAAGTAACAGGTCTACTGGACTTTGATTTCTGTTGCAGTGGGATTTTTTATATTGACCTGGTGGAAATGCTGCATGGTTCGATGATCTGGGAAAAAGAAGAGGAAGATTTCTGGGGGCTCCCCAGTCAGGGTATTATCCGCCGGGAGCAGGGGCAAAGGGATTTAGACCTGTATCTGGATAAGGGTCCTGGTTTTTCTTTTAATCACACAATAATGCGGGATATGTTACAGGCCAAGGTAATCAGTCTCGCTTTTTATCCGGCCTTTGATATGGCGAAAGAGGTCCGGGATCGACTGGAGATTACCCGACGCCTGGAAAAAACTTTATCCAGGCTGGATACTTTTCCCGGTGGTTAGGGCTGTTTTTTAATGAGAATAAAAAAGAGGGAAATAAAGAACAGGATAGAAATATCTTTTTACGAGTCAAAAAAACTCGGGGAAAAACAAAAATATCCAGTGATTTTTCGATTTTCTTCTTTTCTTCTGGTTTTCTGTTTCTCTTTCATTAAAGATTCAATTATTCCAGTTAAAGGGAGATTTTATAATGAACAAATGGGGTTATGTTGGAAAAAGATTGCTCAAAACTATTCCCATTATCATCGGTGTGACCCTGGTTACTTTTTTGATTCTCCATCTTTCTCCTGGGGATCCGGTGCGGATTATGCTGGGCCCATATGCTACCCCAGAAACCGTTGCCGCCCTGCGGGCCCAATATGGATTGGATCAACCCCTACCCCTGCAGTATTTTAGCTGGCTGGGAAATATAGCCCAGGGAGACCTGGGAACCTCCATACGCTATAATCGTCCGGTTACAGAGCTGGTTCAGGCCCGTATTGGGATAACCCTGACCCTGACTTTGGCCGGACTTGTTATTTCCGTGACCCTGGGTAGTATTCTGGGCATACTGGCGGCATTAAAACAAAACTCCTGGCTTGATTATCTGTGTACCTTCCAGGCCATGTTCTGGATTTCCATACCCGGTTTCTGGCTGGCAATTCTTCTACTCTATATTTTTGGCCTGCAATTGCGCTGGGTGCCAATTGCAGGGTTGAGTGGTTTCGCCTCGGTAATTCTTCCGGCTTTAACCATTGGCCTGCAGGAAGAGGCCTGGTTTGCCCGGCCAATGCGGGCGGAGATGCTCGGGGTTTTGAATGAAGGGTATATTAAGGCCGCTCGGGCCAAGGGAGTCCGTTATTACCGGGTGGTGGGCAAACATGCCCTGCGCAATGTCATGGTTCCCATGATTACCATGCTGGCCCTGCGCCTGCCCTGGGTTATTGCCGGGTCAGTGGTAGTGGAAGTGGTTTTCGCCTGGGGTGGTATGGGGTCGCTCCTGGTTAATAGCGTTCTGGCCCGGGATTATCCCGTAGTGCAGGGCATTCTTTTGATTATTGCCCTGAGTGTTGTCCTGGCCAATCTCCTGGCTGACCTGGTGTACAGCCTGATTGATCCCCGCATTCGGGTGGAAGGTGGTAAAAAATGAATCAGGAACTGAAGCAAGAAATTGCCGAGCTCAAGCAGCAGAAAACCAGCCAGATGTACCTGACCTGGGTGCGGTTCAAGCGCAACCGTTTGTCTGTGATAGGGCTATCTTTTGTCCTGGTGGTTATTTTCATTGCTATTTTTGCCCCGGTGCTTACTCCCTACCATCCTTATGAAACAGATCCCTTTAACCGGCTGGCTTCTCCTTCCCGGGAAAACCCCCTGGGAACCGATGAACTGGGGCGGGATCTTTTGACCCGCCTGTTATATGGTTCGCGTATTGCCCTGCAGGTTGGAATTTTAATCGTCCTATTTGAGGGATTTATCGGTATTTCTTTTGGCCTTCTGGCCGGCTATTTCGGGGGCTGGGTCGATGAAATAATAATGCGCCTGGTGGATATTCTCCGCTCTTTCCCGGTCATTATCCTGGCCATGGCCATTGCAGGAATAATGGGACAGGGTCTTTTCAACGTGGTTTTGGCCATCGGGTTAGTTGGCTGGACCACCTATGCCCGCATGGTCCGGGGTAAGATTCTTTCTATAAAGGAAGCGGATTATGTTGAAGCCGCCTATGCGGCCGGGGAATCGACTGTATCCGTTATTCTCCGCTATATTTTGCCCAATGTATTGCCCACTGCCATAATTATGGTCTGCATTATGATGCCCACCGCTTTAATTGCCAGCGCCACCCTCAGTTTTCTGGGGGTAGGAGTACAGCCCCCCCTGCCCTGCTGGGGTTCCATCGCTGCTGCGGGCCGGGACTATATTATTAGGGCCCCCTGGATCTCCACTACTGCCGGGTTTTTCATTATGTTTACTGTCCTGGGTTTTAATTTTATCGGGGATGGCCTGCGGGATGCCTTTGATCCCACCAGTAAAAGAAATTAAGTTCTGCTAAGGAGTCCTGAATATCATGGAGGAACTATTGCGAATTGAAGATCTTCAGGTTGCTTTTTCCACTGAAGAAGGGCCGGTTGAAGCCCTGGATGGAGTAGAGCTGACCATCCATCAGGGGACCTTTCACGGGCTGATTGGAGAAACCGGCTGTGGCAAAAGTGTAACCGGTCAGACTATTATGGGTTTGCTGGATAATAATGCCCGGATCAAAAAAGGGCGAATCATGTATAGGGAACAGGATCTTTTAAAGCTATCTTCCCGGCAGATGGAGAGGCAAATCAGGGGGAATGAAATTGCGATGATCTTTCAGGACCCCGGATCTTCTTTGAACCCCTTGTTTACCATAAAGAATCAGATTGAAGAAGCCATAAAAATGTACCGGCCTGTTCCCCGGGAAAGAAGAGAGGGTTTAATTCTGGAGGCTTTGCAGCAGGTAAAACTTCCCGATGCCCGTAATTTAATGCATCGTTATCCCCATCAATTGTCCGGGGGGATGAAACAGCGGGTAATGATTGCCATGATGCTGGCCTGTAACCCCCGGCTTTTGATTGCTGATGAGCCCACTACTGCCCTGGATGTTTCCATCCAGGCCCAGTTTATTAAGGTTCTTAAAGATTTAAAAGATAACCTCGATTTAACCATCCTTTATATTACCCACGATCTGGCTGTAATCAGCGAACTCTGTGATTATGTTTCAGTAATGTATGCCGGGCGTATTGTGGAGAATCTATCCATGTATGACCTGTTCCGGGATCCCTGCCACCCCTATACTGAAAAACTTGTTAATTCTGTCCTGGGAGTAAGTACCAGGCTGGATCAACTGGAGGAGATTCCGGGATCCGTTCCAAGGTTGATTAATCCGCCCCCCGGTTGTCGTTTTCACCCCCGCTGCAGTGAAGTTTTGCCGGTCTGCAGCCAGGAAGTTCCCCTACTCAAGGAAGTAAAGGGACTTCATTCCGTGGCCTGTCACAGGAGGTAAAGTTATGGGGTCAACCCTGTTGGAAGTCCGTAATCTTAAAAAACATTTTCCTTCTACCGCCGGCTGGGTAAAAGCGGTAGACGGAATTGATTTAAAGATTGAGAAAGGAAAATCTTTCGGGCTGGTTGGAGAATCGGGTTGTGGGAAATCCACCCTGATTCGGGTAATGCTCAAATTGCTGGAGCCCACTGCGGGGCAGATTTTTTTTGATGGACAGGAAATAACGGGCTACAGTTTCAAGGAAATGCGGGCTCTCCGCAAAGAGATGGGCATGGTTTTTGAGGATCCCCATCTGGCACTCAATCCCCGCATGACGGTTTTTGATATTATTTCCCGGCCCCTGAAAATTCACGGACTGGCCCGAAAAAAAGGGGATTTGACGGTGCAGGTGGTGGAGCTTTTGCAGTCCATGGGCTTGCAGACTGAGCATATGATTCGTTTTCCCCATGAACTGAGCGGGGGACAGAAACAGCGTATTGGTGTAGCCCGGGCCCTGGCAGTTGAACCCCAGCTAATTTTCCTGGATGAACCCACTTCGGCTCTTGATGTTTCAGTCCAGACCAAGATTTTAAAATTACTGGAAAAAGCACGGCAGGAGAGAGATTTAACCTTTTTCTTCATTTCCCATGATATTAATTTAATCCGGGTAGTAGCAGATATAATGGGGGTAATGTACCTGGGGAAAATAGTGGAGATAGGGCCCAAAGAATTATTGCTGGATGATCCCCATCATCCCTATACCAGGGGGCTTTTTTCTGCAGTCCCTGAACCAGACCCCGATCACAGCATAACCGAAATACAGCTTACCGGCGAGGTTCCCAGTCCGGTAAATCCACCTCCCGGCTGTAATTTTAATCCGCGCTGTCCGCACGCGGATGATCGCTGCCGGGTGGAAGAACCGGAATTCAGGGAACTGGCTGATGGAAGGAGGGTTGCCTGCCACCTTTATTAATCATGGCCAATAAGGGTTGGGAAAAAAAATAAAGAAAGGTGGATTTAATGAAAAAGTTACTTTGTTTGGCCTTAATGCTTGGATTGATTTTTGGTCTGTCGGGAATTGTCGGAGCCCAGAATTCGATCGGAATTGCCCTGCAGGTTGAACCCTCGGTGTTAAATCCTATTACCTATCAGGATACTGAAACCGGCTTTGTCCTGGGGGCGGTCTGCAGTCCCCTGGTCTCCCTCAGTGAAGAAGGGGATTTCATTACTGATGAAGCGGTAATAGAAGATTTCAAGGTTGAAGAGGACGGACGGATATATACGTTTTATATTCGGGAAGGCATTACCTTTCACAATGGCGATCCTCTGACCGCCCATGACGTTAAATTTACCTTTGAAGCCTTTATGGACCCCGACCTCGGATCTCCTCATCACCGTTATTATACCGGAATTGAAAAGCTGGAACTGGAGGGAGATTATAAGCTGCGGGTAATCCTGGAGGAACCAAATGTGGCCTTTTTAACCATGTCCCGCCTCCGGAATCACGTCCTGCCCAGAGATTATATAGAAGAAGTGGGCTGGGATGGATATGAGCAGGATCCCATTGGTTCAGGGCCCTTCCAGTTTGTTGAGCATGTTCCCGGCAGCCGCATCGTCGTAGAAAAATTTGATGATTACTGGGGCCAGGAAGCTGAGATCGAAGAAGTTGTTTTCCGCTTCTACCCCGAATTATCTACGGCGATAATGGCCCTGGAAACCGGAGCCGTTGACTATATGCCGGAAATGCCTGCCGAGGAGTTTATGAGTCTGCAGGACCGTCAGGTCCCCGGACTGTCCTTCGGCACCTATCAGAAATTTGAAGATCACCGGATCTGCTTCAACAAGAGAGAGGATTCGGTTTTCAGCGATCCTCGGGTCCGGCAGGCAGTAGCCTATGCCATTGACATTCCAGAACTGATTGCCCTGACCCGCGGCGACATGGCCATTCCAGCCCGGGGTCGGATACCTTCTTTCCACCCTGCCTATGCTGAAAATGCCAATGCCTACGACCGGGACCTGGATAAGGCCCGGGAATTGCTGGCTGAAGCGGGATATGCCGATGGATTCGAGACCGCCATTTATGCCCCTGCCGGTTATCGGGAGCGGGTCCAGGAAACCCAGCAGATTCAGCAGCAGCTGGCCCAGATTGGAATTGATGTCGAGGTGGTAACCCTGGAATGGGGAACCTATCTGGATGTAACTGCGGAGGGAGAAGCCCCCATGTTCCGCGAGCGCTGGAGCGCCGGTGTTCCAGAGCCGATCGGCTTTGTTGAATCCTGGCATTCTGAATCCAGCTGGAACCCCATTTTTGGCACCTATAAAAATGAAGATGTTGATAGATTAATTGACGAGGTAATGAGGACTGTAGAGCCTACCGAACGCTGGGTCCTTTATCAGGAACTCCAGGAAATTGCCATGGATGACGTGGCTGATTATCCCCTCTACTGGCCCTTAATTGGAGAAGCCTACAGTGAAAGTCTGCACATCCCCGATAATCTCTGGAACGACTTCAAGCGCCCCATTTATTACATCCAATTCTGGACCTATAACTAAAGCCGAAAAAGATAAAGCCCCGGTCCTCTTGGGAGACCGGGGCTTTTTTTATCCCAGAGAAAATTAAAAATTTTCCTGAAGAAAATCCAGCATTACTTCCCGGATTTCCAGCTCCTGTTCTTCCCGGGAGATAAGGGGCTGGCCATCACCGCGCTGGGGCCCGTAACGCCCAAAAAAGGCGTGTATTCCCCCGGTAATTTCATGGGAACGGGTGGAGGGGGGCAGCTGGGTAATTCCC
>PWFS01000205.1 GCA_003554145.1 Halobacteroidaceae bacterium
GCTCCCCTGGCCTATATGCGGGGCAGGACCCTTGATGATTCCTTTGTTATTCTGGATGAAGCCCAGAATACCACCAAAGAACAAATGAAGATGTTTTTGACCCGACTGGGTTTTCGATCCAAGGCGGTAATCACCGGCGATGTGACCCAGATTGATCTCCCCAGGGACACCTACTCCGGTTTGAACATTGTCCGGAATATTCTGGCTGATATAAAGGGTATTGATTTCGTGTATCTTACCAACCGGGATGTAGTTCGTCATGCCCTGGTTCAGGAAATTCTGAAGGCCTATGATCTTTATGAGAAGGAGGAGGGGTAGGCCTTGCAATGGGTGAAGGGAATTAAGGAATTTTTTACTGATTCTACCCGCAGAAAATGGTTCTGGCCGGGTTTGAGTTTTTTTATCCTGCTTCTCCTTCTGGGGGGGTCTTTTCTACCCACGCAGGTTGATTTTACTGTAGGGGAAATTGCCCCGGAAAATATTGAAGCGCCCCACAACATGGTTTTAATCGATGAAGAAAAAACGGCTGAATTAAGGGAAGAAAAAGCCCAGCAGGTTCCCAATGTAATTGAAGAAGATGAGGGAGCCCTGAACCGAATGAAATCTGATATTAACCTTTTTTTTAATGCCTTTAAACATGATGAGGCCATGTATCCCAATGGAGCCTGGAGATGGGAAGGTTTTGAGCCCCAGGAGATACGTTTTTGGAGTAATATTGAACGGGAAAGACTGGAAAGCCTCCAGGAAAAACTGAAAACCATCCTGACCCGCCGCCTGGAACAGGGATTACGCTCCACCCACCTGGATGAAGCCCGGGAGAATGTGGCCGATGAGATCAGGGCCCTGGACCTTGGGGCAAGGGAAGAGGAGCACCTTATTGCCCTGGCCGAGGAATTTTTGCGACCCAACCTGGTTTTAAATGTAGAAGAGACGGCGCGGCGCCGGGAAGAAGCCCGGGCCAGCGCCCCCCCGGTTACCCGGACCATCAGGCAGGGAGAAATAATTATTGAGCAGGGCCAGGTTATTACTGAAGATGACCTGGAACTTTTAGGTGAAATGGGACTTTTTCAACCGGAACTGGATCCCCTTTACTTTTTAGGGGTGGGGGGACTTCTGGTCCTTATTTTTCTGGGGAATTACCGGTTTCTATTAAATTTTCATCCCCGGATTTTGCAGCGGGAAAATCAGATGGTATTAATATCCTTCTTACCTGTGTTCATGGTAATTCTGGCTCAGGCCACCAATTATTTACCAGTGGTTTACCCCGGATATTTATTCCCCCTGGCTGTAGGTAGTATTCTCCTGGCGGTTTTACTCCAGGCCCGGGTGGCTATTTTCTTCACCTTCAGCCTGGCCATTCTCTGCTTTCTGGTTTTACAGGGAGGATTGCCGGAAATAACTGTGGGGTTGGTGGGAGGAATTTCGGGAGTATATAGTGTGGCTCGAGTCACCCAGAGAAGGGATTTTGTCCGGGCTGGCGTTATTGTAGGTGTTTTTTGCGCCATAGCCATTTTGACCCTGTCTCTTCTGGAGAATATAACTGAACCCCATCGCCTTTTATTCCTGGGTGGGCTGGGGCTGGCTAACGGTATTCTGGCGGCTGTTTTAATTAATGGTCTTTTACCTCTTCTGGAAAATTACCTGGGCATGTCATCTGCGGTTAGACTCCTGGAATTATCCAATCCCAATCAACCCCTTTTGAAAAAACTTTTGATGGAAGCGCCGGGAACCTATCATCATAGCGTGATTGTGGGCAATCTGGCCGAAGCTGCTGCCGAGCGCCTGGGTGCAGATGCTCTTTTAGCCCGGGTGGGTGCTTATTATCATGATGTGGGGAAAATCAAGCGACCCTATTTTTTCTCAGAAAACCTGTTGGGGGATGAAAATCCCCATGATAAGCTGAATCCCAGCTTGAGTGCCCTGATAATTAAATCCCATGTAAAAGATGGAGTGGAAATGGGTAAAAGGCACAAATTGCCAGAACCCATAGTGGATATAATTCAGCAGCATCATGGTACTTCCCTGATCTCCTATTTTTATCAGGAATCATTACAGCGGGGGGAAAATGACTCGACCAACTTTAGTTATGATGGACCCAAACCTTATTCCAGGGAAGCTGCCCTGATTTTACTGGCCGATGTGGTGGAGGCGGCAGTTCGATCCCGGGCGGCCGAAAGGGAAAATCCCCAGGCCCTGGCAGCAATGATCCGGGAACTTATTAAAGAAAAGCTGGAAATTGGCCAGCTGGATGACTCCTATCTGACCCTGCGGGATCTGGAGCCCATCCAGGATTGTTTTACCCGGATATTAATGGGAATATATCACAAGCGGATAGAATACCCTGATTATGGTGAGATAAGGGAGGCCAGCGCTGATGAAATATAATATTGAGGTTTTCTTTGCAATGGAAGGTCCCCGGGAAAAGGAAGAATTTTTGTTGAATATAGCCCGCACCGTTCTGAAAAGGGAAGGGATTGCATCCGGGGACCTGAGCATAGCCCTGGTGGATGATGCTGAAATGGAGAAGCTGAACCGGGAATACCGTAGTTGCAATGAAACTACCGATGTTTTATCCTTCCCCCTGGGGGAGGATCAGCTGGGCGAAATAATTATTTCATGGCCCCGGGCAAAAGAACAGGCCCGGGATTATGGCCATTCTCTGGAACGGGAACTGGGCTTTCTGCTGGTTCACGGTATTCTACACCTCCTGGGCTATGAACATCAAAAAGAAGAGGGAAGAAAGACAATGCGTCGAAAAGAGGAGGAGATACTTTCTTATCTGGGGCTTGAGCGGGAAGGAGATCAAGATGGAGGTTAAGAAACTGGTGGATAGTTTTTCCTATGCCCTGGAGGGTATAGGGCAGGCCCTGCAGACAGAGCGGAATTTAAAGATCCACCTGATTGTCGGGACTATTGCTCTTGTGGGAGCTGTTTTTCTCGGTCTTTCCCGCCTGGAGTTTCTTATCCTGTTCCTGGTAATTTCCCTGGTGGTGGTCATGGAATTATTTAATACGGTAGTTGAGCGGCTTATCGACCTGATTTCCCCCAACTTTCACCCCCGGGTCAGAATTATTAAAAATATGGCCGCCGGAGCGGTTTTAATTGCAGCAGTGAATGCTGCTGTCACAGGATTTATCCTCTTTTATCATCGCCTGGACCAGTTTTCTCTGGAGTTTTTCATCTGGCTCAGTCAGCAGCCTGCTTATTTAACCCTGTTCCTGATGCTGCTTTTATTGCTTGTTTTGCTGGGGCTAAAATACCGGCGGGGAGAAGTTTTTTCTCTGCAGGGGGGTATGCCCAGTCTCCACAGCGCTATTGCCTTCAGTCTGGCTACGGTTATTGCTTTTTATACCACCAGCCCTCTCCTTATTTTCACCGGTTATTTCCTGGCTCTCCTTGTTGCTCAAAGCAGAGTTGAAGGAAAGATCCATAATTTCCCCGAAGTAATATGGGGAGGGGTTCTGGGTTTTATGTTAACTGTTTTTATTTTTCAGTTTTTTGCGGGAGGTTAAAAATGAAAATCCGTAATTACTTTGTTACTGGCTTACTGGTATTATTGCCCCTGATAATCACCATCTATATTCTCTCCCTCCTGATAAGTCTTCTGGAGCAGCTGGTTCAGCCATTTGCGGATTTCTTGTTTGGGGGCCCCAGGTATGGCCTGGAATATGCTGTGGCTATCCTTTTTATTTTCCTGGTGGGCCTCGTTGCCACCAATGTTCTGGGGCGCAAATTAATCAATCTGGGAGAGAGATTACTGGGCAGAATTCCTGTTATCCGCCAGATATATGTTGCGGTAAAACAGTTAACTGATACTCTGGCTTTAAGGAATAAGACTGCCTTTAAAAGGGTGGTTGTTTTTGAGTATCCGCGACGGGGACTTTATCAGATTGGTTTTGTCACCTATCGGGGACTGGGAGAAATACAGGATAAAACCGGGGAGAACCTGGTTCACATTTTCCTGCCTACAACCCCCAATCCCACCTCCGGACATTTGATTTTTGTTCCCCTGCGGGATGTTAAGTTTTTGGATATGAGTGTTGAAGAAGGTTTAAAGCTGGTCTTTTCCGCGGGAGCCCTGAATCCCCCCGGGAAAAAAGATAAGGGAGAACTGGGGTAACTGCTGCAGCTGATTCTGTCACAGGGTTGATATAATCGGGTTGGAGCAGAACCCGGAATAGGATAGAAACAGCAGGTTGAAAACAAATTTTGGGAAACTTTTTAGCTAAGGGGTGTAGGTGATGGTAGGTTTAACCCGGGTTATTTTTTTTCTGATAGCAATCTTAGTTTTTTCCAGTCCCGTTCTGGCCGGGAATTCGCCTTTTACCGGGCTGGCCCTGCGGGAAGAAGAAAATAAGTATCCGGTGATGGCAATTATTGATAATCTGGCCTCGGGAGAAACTCAGTCCGGCCTGCAAAAAGCATCAATTGTCTATGAATTTCCAGTGGAGGGCGGGATAACCCGGCTCCTGGCTCTCTATTATGATGAAATTCCGGCCCGCTTTGGGCCTATTCGCAGCGCTCGTCCCTATATGATTGAAAAGGCCCGGGAGTATAATGCAATTTTACTCCACGCGGGAGCGAGTCCGGAAGGCTATGAAACCCTGGCGGGAACAAATATTGACAATCTGGATAAATTTTTTGACTCCCAGTATTTCTACCGGGATGATAATTTAAGTCCGCCCCATAACCTTTATTCCGGACGGCCATATTTACAGGAAATATTTGCGGGTATCAGCCCGCCATCTCCTTCTTCCCGTTTTCCTTTCACTTCCATCAGTATTACTGCCCATGATGAACCGGATGTGGAAGATATAACAATTCGCTTTTCCGGTGATAATATTGTGGAATACCGCTATCTGCCCTGGGAGGGTTATTATCAGCGCTATGTCAATGGGGCCCCCCATCTCCTGGATGATGGATCACCCATTAAAGTGGATAATCTGGTTATTCAGCGGGTCCGAACCCAGGTCCTGGACAATGCAGGGCGTCTGGCAGTAGACCTGGAGGGCAGCGGACCCCTGAAAGTCTTCCAGGATGGGCAGCTAACTCAGGGAACCTGGTTAAAAGTAGGTCCGGGCTGGACCAGTTTTCTGGATGAGCGGGGACGGTTGATTGGGTTCAATGCGGGAACAACCTGGGTGGAAATTGTACCCCGGGGACAGGAGGTAAGTTATTGATGGTAGATAATAAATTGATTGAAGCGGCAGTTGAAGTGCAGAAAAGGGCCTATGTTCCCTATTCCAATTATCCAGTAGGAGCAGCCCTGATTACTGCAGAGGGAGATATTTTTGCCGGCTGCAACGTGGAAAATTCATCTTATGGCCTGACCATCTGTGCCGAAAGAAATGCCTGTGTTCAGGCGGTGGCAGCGGGTCAGGATCAATTCACTGCTATTGCGGTGGTAGGGGATCAGGATAACCCCACTCCTCCCTGTGGCGCCTGCCGGCAGTTTCTTTATGAATTCAACCCCGATCTGAAGGTTCACCTTATTGGCCGGGAGGAAATAATTTCCTACTCCCTGGGGGAGCTCCTGCCGGAGGCTTTTGGGCCAGAAAATCTCCAGGGGGTATGACCGTGAATTCTGAATTTAAGTCGGGCTTCATTGCCCTTATTGGCCGGCCCAATGTGGGCAAATCAACCCTGATTAATTCCCTGATCGGTCAGAAAATTACCATTACCTCGTCTCGCCCCCAGACCACCAGGCATAAGGTCCAGGGTGTGCTTACCCTGCCGGGATATCAGGCCGTTTTTATCGATACTCCGGGAGTGCATAAGCCCGTGGATAAGATGGGGGAATATTTACTGGAAGTTGCGCTGCGGGCCATAGAAGAAGTGGATGGCGTTTTATTTCTGGTCGACGGACAATATTATCCCGGAGGTGGGGATAAATACATTGCCGGCCTGTTAAAAGAAGTAAAAACACCCATTATTGGGGTGGTAAATAAATCTGATATTTCCAGTGATAAAAAAATAGCAGCCTATAAACCCCTGCTGGGGGAGGACTGCCTGGCAATTTCGGCCCTGCAGGGGCATAACCTGGAGCAGTTGGTCCAGCGTATTACCGGCATTTTGCCCCCAGGACCCCAGTATTTCCCAGAGGATATGATTACCGATCAGCCCGAACAGTTTATTGCTGCCGAGCTGATCCGGGAAAAAGCTTTTCGGCTGACCCGGGAGGAAGTACCCCATTCCCTGGCCGTGGAAATAACCGGCATGCAAAAAAGGGAGGGGACGGATATTGTGGACATCCATGCCCATATATATGTGCAGCGCAAGTCCCAGAAGGGAATTATTATTGGTCAGGGGGGATTGCGGCTGAAAGAAATAGGGCAACTGGCCCGGCAGGATATCGAGGCCCTGCTGGGAAGCCAGGTCTATCTGAATCTCTGGGTTAAGGTTAAAAAAGACTGGCGGGACCGGGAAGAGGAAATGCGCCGTCTGGGTTATCGTTAATCTGACAGGAGGTAGATAATTATGGATAGTAAAGAAATGGCTGGATATATTGATCATACTCTCCTTAAGCCTCAGGCTGGAAAAGAAGAAATCAAAAAGCTCTGCCGGGAGGCAAAAGAGCATAATTTTGCGGCGGTCTGTGTGCTGCCCTATTATGTGGCCCTGGGGCGAGAACTCCTGGCTGAGAGCGAGGTCCTGGTGGCAACAGTAATCGGATTTCCCCTGGGAGCCACCTGCAGTGAGGCCAGGGTAGCGGAGGTAAAGGCAGCCCTGGAGCAGGGGGCTGATGAACTGGACCTGGTGATAAATTTTGCTGCCCTCCTGGATGGGGATGAAGACACCGTTAGAACCGACCTGGAAAAAGTAATTGCCGCAGCCGGGGTTAAAACGGTTAAGGTTATTATTGAAACCTGTTTTCTGGATAGGGAACAAAAAATCAGGGCCGCCCTCCTGGCCCGGGAAGCCGGGGCAGATTTTGTTAAAACTTCCACCGGCTTTGGCTCTGCTGGGGCTCAACAAGAAGATGTTCTATTACTGCGCGAAGTTCTACAGGGAGGGGCCAGAATTAAGGCCTCCGGTGGGATCAGGGATCGGCAGACCGCCCTGACCATGATTGAAGCAGGGGCTGATCGATTGGGAACCAGCTCGGGGGTAGCAATAATGGAGGGGAAATGATTTTTGGAAGAAAAAATGGACTCTCTACGACGACAGATGGCCCAGGA
>PWFS01000182.1 GCA_003554145.1 Halobacteroidaceae bacterium
ACATCTTCCCGCCAGGTACCAATTACCATGGCGGCACAGGAACCCGTATGGTTCTAAAACCCGACTGGTGACCTTTCCATCGTAGGTACGCAAATACTCCATTTGCACCTGTTTTTTTAATCTGATGGCCCGGAAAACCTCCTGCATTATTTCCGCCTCCCTTTCCGGTTCAGCAGGAACCGGTCCAGCGACGTGAACATTCTTCTGAACATGATTGATAACCTGGGTATACATACTGATGCCAGAAAAAATATCCTTGAGGAGGTGCCTGGTAACAACATCGAATGATTCTTTTAAAATATGTAGATGCTGGGGATATAGACCAAGAACAGCCAGAATAGCCTGATTCATGTCCAGGGAGGGCACCTTAAGATCTCCTTCAAAAAGGTAGTAAGTTTTGCCTCTCCTTTTTTTTCTTAATATCCCCATTGCAGGAGGTGGTAGTTCCTCATTATCTATCTTCTCATCATTATCAGTGTCTTCGCCCCGGGCCAGGGGATCAAAAAAAAGCTCCAGTCTTTCCAGGTGGCGATAAATTGTCCTTTCGCTGGGCCATTTATCAGTTTCCTCCCAATATGCCCTCTGTAAATCGCCGAGAATTGCTCCTCCTTCAGGGGTTTTTTCCATAATGGTAAAAAGGATTTTTAAATATGCTCGCTGGGTTTCATTGGACACTGCCTCAACCTCCTTCCATTTTTAAGTTCCCCGGAAACCAATTTCTCGAATCGACCTGCAGCTGAGATAAGATTGGAAATCCCCATCATTGAAAAGTTCCTTTACATCTTCCTCTAATATCCAGGTCATTGCCTCTCGACTTTTTTCCTCCTGGGCAAAAAGTCGCTGGGACTGCTTTAACCGCAGCCTTTCCATAACATTGCGCACCAGCCGCCCGTTGCCAGAATCCTGCCCGGAATTATTCCTTAATTTTCTGAAAAAATCCCTCAATAAATCCCTGGCCCCGGTTGTTAATTGTAAATCTTCACCCAATAAATTTTCCATTATAGAAATCATTTCTCCTTCAGAATAATCAGGGAAGCTGAGCCGGTGGGGAATTCGTTCTTTCAAACCGGGATTAACTTCCATGAGCCTTTCCATCTCAGCCGGATAACCCGCCAGAATTACCACCATTTGATCCCGATAATCCTCCATGTTCTTGGTTAGAGTGGCAATAGCTTCCGGGCCATAGTCAAGTTCTGTTCCACCGTCCAGGGAATAGGCTTCATCAATAAATAAAACATTGCCCCGGGCTTTTTCCAAAATATTTCCCGTTTTCAGGGCAGTATGTCCCACATAAGCTCCAATTAAATCTTTCCGGCTTACTTCTATTAATTTTCCCTCCGGTAAAATCCCCTCCTCCTTTAATATCTGGCCAATAATTCGAGCCACGGTGGTTTTACCTGTCCCCGGGTTGCCGGAAAATTCCATGTGCATGCAAATATTCTCATTTTTTAAACCTGCTTCTATCCTTCTTTTTTCCATAATAAACAGGGTCAAAATTTCTTTTAGTTTTCTTTTTACTTCCTGCAATCCCACCATTTCCTGCAACTGTTCCCAGGCAGATCCTCCCGCTTTATCAACCGGCTCACAGGGGTAGTAAGCCTTTAATACTTCCCGGCAGACCTCCCGGGAAAAATGGAAGGAGTTATCATTATCTTTACTGGAGGTTTCCAGACTCTCGGAATGGAAAAGCATGCCAATTATTTTTTTCACCGTTCGGATATTGTTAAATTTCCCCCCGCTTTTTTCCTTTTCCAGAATTAATTCAATTTCCTTTTCAGCCTCCGGCTCCAGGGAAATTCCACTTCCTGCCAGCATTTTTTCCTTGATTTTCAGCAATTCTCCATTACTAAAATCCGGAAAGTGAATCTTTCGAAAATAAATTCCTTTCCTGTTCAGATTATATTCAATCCTGTTGGCATTCTCGCTTCCCCGGGATTCGGAAAACACAATTATGGAATCAAGACGCTCCAAAACTTCACCATCAATTTCCCGATCCCCAAAAAAACCTCGACTGCCTCTCTTTTCGTTTACCACGAAAATTCCAAATTCATCGCCGATTAAATCCAGACGGAAAAAATCCCGGGGCTCAATTTCTTTATGGCCGGGAGACCTGACAATGCCCAGGTGATAAAAAATGCTGCTCATGATCTCCAGCACGGTGTTCTCCCCATACCCTTCATTCTCATAGGTAAAAATGTAAACCTGTGGGAAAAAATGAGCTATGTTGGTTTTCGCCTTCAACCTCTTTATGGCCTCTTCCTTGGCCACAATTCTTTGTATTTCTTTTTTGAATTCCACCAGGCCAACCAGTTTATCCAGTTTTTCCAGGGCCTCTTCCCTGGTTAATTGGGGTTGAAACCCCTCCAGATCCAGGTCTTCAAACATTGACTTTCTGCTGGGGCGGGGCTTTTTTTTCTGCAGAATCTGTGCATCCGAATCATCAAAAAAATCCGGCTCTTTTTCCTTCATTTTTTTGAGTATCTGCTCGCAAGTAGAGGGTTCAATTTTTTTTATGACTTTGACTGGAAGTTTATCCCGACAATGTTCTCCCTGCTCCCTGCCCTTTCCCCACCCATAATCCTGGAGGAGAATATCCAGAAAGGGCTGAATAGGGGTTGGATCATCTGCATTAATCTGGCCCTGTTTCATCTTAAAAAGCAGATGGATTCGCCTGGCCTCCGGTTTCAGGAGGAAAATAAATCTTTCGTGACCCTGTCCGGTGTTGAATTCATCTTTGGCCTGAACCAGGTCAGAAAAAAGCCCCTCCACCCCAGCAACCTTTCCTTCACCTGCTAACTCCCCCTCCACTCCCAGGGTAATCTTGTAAAACAAGGGCATTCGTTCATCCCCCTTTCAGTAAGGTAGGATTATTTTAGCAGGTTATCCTGACAACCCTGTGTCAGGTGAAAATTTTTTCCAAAAAAAAGAGCCAGGATCGATTTTACCTCTGACCTTGCCTCTTTGTTTAAATCATTCGATAAACCTGTTCCAGTGATAATTCTATTATCTGCATATAATATTCTCTGGGCAATGGATAAACAGTCCGGGAAGGAAGACTCTTTCCCGCTCCACCCCAATGTTGCCCTGCATTCTTTTTCTCTATCCCCCTGTTTTATATCAAAGCAGAAGAAAAAGGTTCCAGTCCCCTGCCCTAAAAATATTCCGGGGATAACCCTGTTTCCAAAACCTCTTTTTCTCACCAGAAATCTCTACCGATCAACTGCCGGATCTGAGCACAGAATTCATCCCATTCCCCGGGAAAAGCATTTCGGCCGGTAAACTTATACTCTTGATCGGGAAAAATAATTTCCACGGTCCAGTTGGTCCCATTAAGCTCCCCTGCTTCTTCATAATGATCATCCCATTCCAGGATTTTTAAACGGTTGATTTCTTCCTGGAATTGGTCCAGGGCCGGGCTTGCCAGTTCAATTGTTTCTTTTCCCGCCGGTTCAAAACCGTAATCAAAAACTACATACTCGGCTTTCTTTTCCACAAAATCAATTTCCACCTGATAAGATGTCCCTGTATAAACACCTGCGGAAGCATAAATTCGGATAATATCTTTGATAATATAGCCTCCTCTCCCTTAAGCCGTAGTTATTTTGCTTGCCAGGTCCTATTTCTTCTTTTCTCCTGGACAACCTTCCTCCCTTTTTTCTACAGCCAGTTCACAAAAAGCATCTCCTTCCAGGACATTTTTTACGTGAATACATTTTAATTCAGGATTAAAAGCAGAATATTTGGCCTGATCAACATAACAATAAAGCCGCCCCAGTTCTGTAAAATCCCTGTCAATCCAGTACCGGGCCAGGGGACAGAAGGTAATTTTGGTATTTTCCCGGCCATCGGAATATTGTTTTTTCTCTGCTTTCCAGCCCATGGAAGGAAGATCTGAACCTTTGGAAAAATTATCTGCGCTGAATTCCAGGCCCATTTTGCTGACCGCCTGTCTCGCATTTCTTCCACTTTCCTCTCCATAATTTTTGATCACTTTTTCAATTATTTCTCGGGTCTGTTCCTCCCCCAACTCGGTGAGCAACACCTGGGCAAAATGCTGATATAAAGAAGCTAATCTTTCCGCCAGGGCAATAACATCCTGTTCCGCAACTTCTCTGGATATCATTTTTTCCGGTTGTGGTCCCATACAAATCTCCTTTCCTGATTTTCTCCCTGTTAATTTGAATTAGCTATCCGGGGCCTGTTTCCCTTTGAACTGTTTCCTTTATTTTTCCTTAATAGCCTGATTATTTCCCTATCAAAACAAATTTCTTGCTTCCCCTTTCCCCAGATCGCAACCCATAAGTTTGGAACAGCAGGTTTTTCAACTCCAATCAAGAACCTTTCTTTTAAGAGAACTTTTACAATTCTGCAGAGGTCTTACGGATATCTTTTTTCTTAACCCAAACCCATAAAAGGAGGTTTTCCTGATGGCAGAAAAAGAAGTCAGGACCCGTGAAATGGTGTGGGTGGTGGATCCAAAAGAAAAAATGCTGGGACCGGTAGCAGATGGGGGAACCATTATTGCCCATACTGCTCCTGGATGCTGGGGGCCAATGATCACCCCGGAGGGCCCCAGTGGTCATGAAGTAACCAGACCGGTGGAGGTTGAAGGAGCCCAGGTGGGAGATGCGGTAGCTTTGCGGATAAAAAAGATCAGGGTGCTTTCCCAGGCCACAGTTTCCGGGACAGACCAGCCCCGGGAAGGATTTTTTACCGGTGACCCATTTGTTGCGCCTCGCTGTCCTACCTGCAATATTACCAATCCCCCCTGCCGGGTGGAAGGGACTGGTGAAGAAAGTATTCGCTGCCAGGAATGCGGTAATCCAGTTACCCCCTTCCATTTAAGTTCCGGTTATACAATGGTTTTTGATCATGAGAGCAATACTGCAATTACCCTTGATAACGAATCCAGCCAGAAAATTCCTCCCCGGGCGGAGGAAATGGCAGCTATCCCCCCTGAAGCAAAACAGTTCCCAATCAATCTATGGGCTCGGGGCGACCTGCCGGGTATAATAAGCAGAATCCGCCCCATGATCGGAAATATTGGTAGCTGCCCTTCAATTCCCATTCCCTCCTCTCATAATGCCGGAGATTTTGGGCAATTCCTTATTGGCGCTCCTCATCAATACAGTCTGGAGGAGGAAGAACTGGAACAGAGAACAGATGCTCATCTGGATGCGGATGAAGTTCGGCAGGGCGCTATCCTGATAGTCCCGGTTAAGGTCCCTGGAGCAGGAATTTTTCTCGGGGATGTACATGCCATGCAGGGAGATGGAGAAATTGCGGGACACACTACTGATGTTAGTGCTGAAGTAGAACTGGAAGTAGAAGTAATAAAAGGACTGAACCTGGAAGGTCCACTCCTTCTACCTGTCCCCGAAGATCTGCCCTTCCTGGCCCAGCCCCATGACTCTACCCTCAGGGAAAATGCTCAACGGCTGGGAGAACAGTGGGGAACAACTCTGGAAGAAGCTTACCCTCTCCAGTCCTTCGGGTCCGGTGCCAATCTCAATGACGCGACTGAAAATGGTTTGCAACGGATCGCAGAATTAATTAATATTCCCGTGGAAGAAGTGAAAAACCGGGCCACTATTGCCGGGGCAATTTCCATTAGTCGCCTGCCTGGAGTAGTTCAGGTCACAGCCATGATCCCCCGCTCCCATCTGGAAAAACTGGGAATTTTTCACCTCTTCCAGGAGCAATACCCCGGTTAAAACAGACTCGGTAGAAACTTTTTTCTAAGGGGTTTTTTCTTCTAATTCCCTTTTTAATTTATCAACCATCAGGGATGTCAGCCTTGAAATTATTATAATGTACCTGGGCCGCATTATGGAAATTGGGCCGACCTATAAAGTATTAAGCAAGCCCTTACATCCTTATACTCAAGCCCTTATTGCTTCCGTTCCCCTCTCTGATCCGGATATCAAACGAGAAGATGCTCGAAGATCTTACCGATCAAATTGATATGCCCTAAGGCTGCAGATTTGCCCCCCGTTGTTTAGAAGCCATGGAGGAATGTCATGCCCGGGAACCAGACCTGATTACGGTAGGAGAAGGACACCAAGTAGCGTGTTTTCTTAATAATTAAGAATAGTCTCAGACCTGGTTTCAATTAAAAGGCATTTCCGTCACCAGATCAGCCCGGGTAAATCTCCAAACCCTGTGTTCTGGAAATAAAAATCTCCCCGCTGATTGGGATTTCTAATAATCCTGATCAACGGGGAGTTTTTCCATTATTAGCAGAATACACCACCCTCAATATATAAGAGATGATTGCCTGCTGCAACTCTAAAGCCCGTGGCAACGCTGTATGCTTCTACTAAATCTTTCCCCGCAAACTATTCTTTAAGCCTTTTAACCTGCGGCAGGAATCATTGTTTTGGACTCCTGCAACCGTATTTTCCCTGCATTTGTAGATTACCAAATCATTGGCCTGATAGAATTATCTTTTTCTGCAAATAACTCTTATGACTTTAGAAAGTTTTTGCCTCTGATAAAGGCATGGGTTTCAGAGCTAAGATTCCTGTTTCAGGTTCTGGGAAGGTTAAACAATTCTGGACAGAGTCCTTTTTCCGGGCCTTTTAATTATTGATAAACCATTTTTTGACTGCAAGGGAGATAATGACTCTCTTTCCAGGGATAGGACCACATCGCCATTGTTAAACAAGATTTGGGGTAAACAACAGCACTCCTCCTACCACTCCTATATGTCTATCTTCTAACCGCAGAGCCTGAAACCTGAGGAACATCCAGGGCTGCCTCTATATTCTTAAATAACGAAGTCCAAACTTGCTTAAAAGCAGGGCACCTGAGACCAATCAACCGGATCTGAAAAAATCTTAACAAGTCCCAGCTTCTAAAAGGTACAGTTTTTAGTGGTGGGTAGTTGATTCTGAATGCAAACATTTCTTCAATAAATCACCCCAAAAGAATTCTCCCCAACTATATGGATATTAATCAGGAATTTTCCCGGGGAAAAATCTATTCTTTTATCACCCTTTCCACTTCCTTCAGGGCCTGTTCCAGATCGGCAATAATATTTTCCGGTTCCTCAATTCCCACCGACAGTCGAACCTGCCCTTCCATTATACTAACCTTTTCCCGTTCCTCTTTATCCATGGTAAAATGGCTCATCGAAGGCGAGTGCTGAATCAGGCTATCGATGCATCCCAGGCTG
>PWFS01000171.1 GCA_003554145.1 Halobacteroidaceae bacterium
AGATAACCGGATTGATCCCGGGTCCTGTTAGTGCCGAGGTAATCAGCACCGAGGCCCAGGGGATGGTGGAAGAAGCCCGGGGTCTGGCTGCGATCAGTGATAATGTTGTAATCAAGGTTCCCATTACCGGGGAAGGCCTTAAGGCTACTGGCCAGCTGGCAAAAGAGAATATTCAGGTTAACATGACCCTGATTTTTTCCCCCAATCAGGCCCTCCTGGCCGCCCGGGCTGGAGCCAGATTCATCAGCCCCTTTGTCGGCAGGCTGGACGATATTGGAGAAGACGGGATTGGACTGATAGCTGATATTGCTGAAATACTGGGAATTCACGGTTTGAGCGCCGAAATTATATCGGCATCCATTCGCCATCCCCGCCATGTTTTTGAATCTGCAATGGCCGGGGCTGATATTGCAACTGTCCCCTACAAAGTCCTATTGCAGATGATCGAGCATCCCCTGACCAGGGCAGGGGTAGAAAAATTCCTGGCCGACTGGAAAAAAATGAAAAAATAAGCAGGGGAAAGCGGGGAAATTATTTGTTTTCCTTGAGGAAAATCCGGGACATCTTAACGAAAAACAGGTTGCATTTGAGCCGTAAAATGGGGCAAAATTTCCTGGTTGATCGTAATATCCGGGACAGGATTCTCGATGCAGCTGAAATCAGTTCCGGGGATCGAGTTGTGGAGATCGGCCCCGGGTTGGGGGCCCTGACCTCGGGTTTTTTGGAAAGGGGAGCAAAGGTCTGGGCTGTTGAAAAAGACCGGGGACTGTACCGGGTACTGACGGAGAACCTGGATTCCCCTAACCTGGAGCTGCGCCTGGAAGATGCTCTGCGCCTGGACTGGGAAGAATGGCTGCCCCCACCCGGCCCCTATAAGCTGGTAGCCAATCTCCCCTATTATATTACTACGCCCCTGCTCTTCCGCCTTTTGGATTACAGCGGCCTTTTCAACCCCATGGTCCTCATGGTGCAAAAAGAAGTGGGGGAACGCCTGGCTGCAGAGCCGGGCAGCAAAGCCTATGGTGCCCTATCTTTGAAACTAAAGTATTATGCCCGGGTAGAAAAGCTGTTCAATGTTTCACCCCATTCTTTTTTCCCCCGGCCGGAAGTTTTTTCACAGGTGATAAAGGTTGCACCCCGTTCTGAGCCGCCGGTAAATGTAAAAAACGAGACCCTGCTTCTGCAGCTGATTGAAACCGGTTTTGGACAGCGACGGAAGACCATGTTTAATAATTTAAGGAGAGCAGGTTTTGTTGGTGAGCAGATAGAAAAAGCCCTGGTCCACTGTGGACTGGGTCTGCAGGTGCGGGCTGAGGAATTAGATCTGGCAGACTTTGCCTGCCTGGCCTTCTCGCTGCAGGACTGGAAAGAAGGTGAAACAAGTGGGTAAATTGTTCTTTATCAGTCCTACCCAGGGTCGTCTGACCCTGGAGGAAACATTTTCGAGCATAATTAAATATGTTAAGGAGGCGCCCCAGTACCAGTACAAGCTGGTGGTAGGTACCGATTCCCAGAGTGCGGAGGGGAGGGTGCAGTTTGTTACGGCTATTATTGTTTACCGGGTGGGTAAAGGGGGCCGTTTTTTCTACCGGCGAACCCGGGAGCCGCGGAGCCGTAGCCTACGCCAGCGTATTTATTATGAAACCGCTAAAAGCCTGGATGTGGCCAGTAAAATTACCCATATGCTGGCTGAAACGGAGCATCTGGTAGAGGAAATGGACGTGGAAATTCACCTGGATGTGGGCCGCCATGGTTCTACCAGCCAGATGGTAAAAGAAGTGGTGGGTATGGTTACCGGCAGTGGCTATGGAGCCAAAATTAAGCCGGATTCCTACGGAGCCAGTAAGGTTGCCGATAAATATACCAAATAAAGCCTCCTGCGGGAGGTTTTTCTATTGATAAAACGGGATAATTGGATTAAGAAAAGAGATATTTTTGGGAGGAAAAGTTCTGCAGGGGGAAAAAAGCCGGATAAATCCTTGACAGTAGTAGTGCTCTTTGATATAATATTTTGTTTCTTGACTTTTAACCGCATTTTTGATATAATTTTCTGTAGATTTAAGGTTTTTGAAAGGTGGTTTGCGATGACCAGAAATGTCCTGCAGGAGATAAAGCAGGACCTGGATTCCTGGGTAGGTCGCCAGGTGGAATTCAGGGCAAATCGAGGGCGGAAGAAAATTCTCTGTAAAGAGGGAATTCTGGAAAGCACCTATCCGCACATTTTCGTGGTCAAAGTTGTTGAAGAAGGCTATCCTCGCAGGGTATCTTTCACATATGCAGACGTTTTAACTGAATCCGTAGAAATTATAGCCCAGGACCGGCGGATTGGCCTTTCCGAGGCCTGACCCAATTAATAACCCGACTTTGTGTCGTGTTTTTAATTTTTCCGATAAAAAATAAGGGAAAAAGAGAGCTGCAGGAATCAAGCTGAGAATAGCGAATTATTTAAGGCGAAGGGGGTTGATCTGTTGGGCCGTTCTATTTTTTACCTGGCTGCCATGGGAACCGGTTTTCTTCTCTTTCTGGCAATGGCGGATAGCCGCCTTGGTTTTTTGGGCCTGGTGGCTTTTCTCCCGTTGTTCTGGATGCTGGATAATATTGATAATCCCCGCCTTGCTTTTCTGCACGGCTGGGCCGGGGGCAGTTTTTTCTTTTTGCTTTTCTTGCACTGGCTGGCCATCCCGGTCTGGAATTTCGGAGGGGCTTTCCGCCATCTGGGCATTTTTGGCCTATTAATTCTATTTCTTATCATGGGGTTGTTCTGGGGTGCTTTTTCCTACCTTTTAACCCAGATCAGGCAGACTTTTCCGGTTTCTTTTGTTTTTGCTGCGCCTCTGTTGTGGGTTCTGTTGGAATTTCTTCGCCTGCATATTTTATCCCCGCTGCCCCTGGGGATGGCAGGTTATGCCCTTGCTCCCTATCCCCAGCTTATTCAGAGTGCAGGGATTTTTGGAGTTCTGGGTATAAGTTTTTTTGTTCTCCTGGTCAATTCCTGTTTATGGGCTTTTTCCCGGGGAAAAGAAAGCCGTATATCCGCTGCAATTATCCTTATTCTGGTTATGGGGGCCAATCTGGGCTATGGTTACTGGAGTATGCAGAAAAACCAGGAGGAAATGCTGGAGGTGGGCCTGGTTCAGGGCAATATATCCCAGGAGGAAAAATGGGATTATCGCCTGCGAGAGGCCAACCTGGAGGCTCACCTGGAACCATCCCGGGAACTGGCTCCGGAGGTGGACCTGGTGGTGTGGCCCGAAACTTCTATTCCCACCACACCCCTGGGCAGTCAGGCCCAATGGGGAACCATGAAAGACTTTTTTAATGATCTGGAGGTCCCCCTGCTGGCTGGCATCCTCTCCCCGGATAATAATCGGGTTTATAACACGGCCCTGCTGTTAAAGGGAGGGGAAATCCAGGGATCCTATAACAAGAAGTGGTTGGTTCCTTTCGGGGAATATATCCCCCTGCAGGGGCTCTTGGGCTGGGTGGATACAGGTTTTGTTCCCACAACCCCGGGTGAAGAAATAAAGATATTTGAACATGGAGACTGGACCTGGGCCACACCCATCTGCTACGAAGTGTTAAACAGTGGGTTAATCCGCAGGATGAGTTCCGAGGCGGATATTCTTTTCCATCAATCCAATGAAGCCTGGTTTGAGAATTCTATCGGATTACCCGTTTTGTGGTCGGTAAACCTGATCCGGGCGGTGGAAGTCAACCGCCCCATAGTAAAGGTGGCCAACACCGGCTATACCGGCTGGGTTGATGAGCTGGGACAGACCCGGTCCCTGTTCCCACATTTGGAACATCATTATGGTCGGGTTACAGTTACCGGTTCGGGACAGGATACAATTTACATGCGTTATGGTGATTTGATGCTGCTGCCTATTTTCGTGGGAGGCTCGGCTCTCAGTTTTCTGGTGGGACCCCGGCGCAAAAAAAGGATTGATTTTAAGAAATATGCTGGAAGGTAAAAATGGTTCCAATAGTGGATCAAAAATTAAGAGAGAAAAAAAGCTGGTAGAGCTGGCTGGGTTTTTCTCCAGGGAAGTTAATTGGAACAGAAGGTGGAAAAATAAGGATTTGTAAAAGTGGGTCAGGGAGATTTGGGTCTCCAGGGAATTTTCAGGGAAGCAAAATTCCTTCATTTTAACCTGGCTCCCTGATCTGGTTGTTGCTTTTCCCCGGGGCTCAATCTGGAAAAACAGCTGGATAATCTGTTTTTTCAGTATGCAAAACAATCAACTGGAAGGCGGGTGATAATTCCCGGCTTCAGCTTAACCCGCTCCTGCCTGGCGGAAGAAAAAGGAGGGGGTTTTTATTTTCCCTCCGGCTGAGAATATATCTTTATTGCATAGTTAAAGGAAGTTGCTCTTTAATCTGGAAATACTATATTAGCTGGAGGTGAATTGATGGATGATGCTCGGAAAATATCTGCTCCTGCCAAAATTAACCTGACCCTCGATGTGCTCAGACGAAGAGAAGATGGCTATCATAATATTGAATCGATAATGCAGACGGTAGAACTGGAGGACATGCTTCTCCTGGAAAAACAGTCGGCGGGGATCAACCTGGAGGTTGCTGATCCAGGTATTCCCCGGGATAGTGATAATCTGGCCTATCAGGCGGCCCGGCTAATGTTCGAAACTTTTAATCTGGCCGGGGGAATTAAAATAACACTGGAGAAAAATATCCCCCTTCAGGCGGGCCTGGCGGGGGGCAGCACCGATGCTGCCGCGGTAATTCGTGCCCTGGCCTCAGCTTATACTCTGGAGCTGCACTGCCCCGAAGTTCTAAATCTGGCCGCCCGGGTGGGTTCCGATGTGCCCTTTTTTTTAAGGGGAGGCACCGCCCTCGTTTCCGGCAGAGGAGAACGGATCTGGGATTTACCCGATCTATCGCCCCAGCCGGTGTGCCTGGTAATTTTTCCTTTTGGTCTTTCAACCCGGGAAATATATCAGGGTTGGAAGAAGACTGAAACCGAATACCGGAGCAGGAGAGCCCTGCCGGCAGTATTTGCGGATGACTGGGAAGGTTTGATTAAACAGGTAGGCAACGATCTGGAAGCAGGGGCGGTAAAAAAAGCTTCCAGAGTGGGGACGGTCCTGGAAAAAATTCGGGAATCAGGCCTGGGTCCAGCCCATATCAGTGGAAGCGGCCCAACTATTGTCGTTTATGATGAACGCTCTGATTATCTGGAAAAGCTGCTGGCCAACGACGGGGTAAAAATAATTAAAACCCGAACCCGGGGGAAGGATTCTGTCGAAGAGTGATGAATAAGAGAAAGATGATAATCAAGGTGGGTTGGAGGAGGGGTTCTTATGGTTGATGCAATGATTATGGCCGGGGCCATGAATGATGGAGCCCTGCAGGAAAGCAGTTCGGAAAAATATGAAGCTTTAATTGAGATTGCGGGACGCCCCATGGTTGAATATGTGCTCCAGGCAGTTCAGGAGGCTCGGACCATTGACCGGGTGGCGATGATTGGACCGGCGTCAGAGTTAAGGGAAAAACTCGATCTTCAGGCTGATTTCTATGTGGAAGGAGGGAATTCTCTTCTGCATAACATGCGACGGGGAGCAGAAGAACTGGGTTCCCAGGGGCCTATTTTTATTATTACCTCGGATATTCCCCTGATTACTTCAGAAGCTATAGATGATTTCGTGGAAAAAGCCCAGGCCCGTCCGGCCGAGGTATATTACAGCCTGGTCAATCAAAAAGCCTGCGAGAAAACCTTTCCCGGCATGGAGAGGACTTATGTTCGCCTCAAGGAAGGGACTTTTACCGGGGGCAATATGGCCATGATTGAAAGTGATATAATAATTAACTGCAGTGAAGATATGAGTAAATTTTTTGATTATCGCAAAAGTGTTCTGCGTTTAGGCCGCCTCCTGGGTCCCAATATCCTGATGCGATTTGCCCTGGGCCGACTCAAAATGGCCCAGATTGAGAAGAGGGTAAGAAAAACCACCGGGTACGATGGAGCCGGGATTTTCAGTAATCATGCCGAAGTTGCTTTTGACGTGGACAAGCCCTCGGATATGGATCTGGCAACTCATTTCCTGGAACAGGGAATAAAGGAGGGGGCTCCCGGTGAAAAGAAGTGAAAGGTTGATTGTGCTCACCCGGATGCTGGTCGAGCACCCCGGAGTCTCCCACGGGCTTAATGATTTTTCCCGGGTAGTTGGTGGAGCAAAGTCAACCCTCAGTGAAGACCTGGCCCTGATCAGGCAGGTCCTGGATGAGCAGGGACTGGGGCGGATTCAAACCCTGACCGGGGCCGGGGGAGGGGTTACATATATTCCTGCCCTGGAGGTTCAGGATATTGAGGAAAAAATACAGGAGTTATGCCAGGAATTATCCAGCCCGAGGCGGATCCTTCCCGGGGATTTCATATATATGGCGGATATCCTCTATTCCCCGGTCTGGGCCTGGGATATAGGCCGGATTTTCGCCGAATATTTTCGCCCTCATCAGCCAGAATTTGTTTTAACCATGGAAACCAAGGGTATTCCGCTGGCCACCATGACTGCCCGGGCTCTTAACTGTCCCCTTTTAATTATTCGCCGGGCTCATCATGTTACCGAGGGCCCGGCAGTTAGTATTAACTATATTTCCGGGTCCTCCCGGAATATCGATAGTATGTCCCTGCCCCGAAGGGCCCTGCCCACGGGAGCCCGGGTGGTTCTGGTAGATGACTTTATGAAGGCCGGGGGCACGGCCCGGGGAATGCTTGATTTAATGCAGGAATTTCAGGCCCGGGTTCAGGGTATTGGAGTTGTGATGGCCACTGCAGATCCCGCGGAAAAACTGGTCGAAGACTATTTATCCCTTCTGACCCTGGGGGGATTGGAGGACCGGAGGGTTGATATCAGGCCTTCGGAAAACGGCCCCCCGGGTTCAGGGGTTAGCAAAGGGGGTTAATAGGGATGGAAGAACAGGATATTTACCGCCTGATAAAAGAATGGGATGTTAAGTTTGTCAGGCTTCAGTTTATAGATATTATGGGGGTAAATAAGAATGTGGCCATAACCCTGGATGAGTTGCCCCGGGCCCTGGCGGGTGAAATAATGTTTGATGG
>PWFS01000052.1 GCA_003554145.1 Halobacteroidaceae bacterium
CCCGGGAGGCGGGGCTGGATTTTTAATCGGTCTTTTCCTGGAGACGGTCAATTTCCTCCAGGATTCTCTCCGCAGTCAGAGGACCGGCTTTTAATTGCAGGCCCAACATCCCCAGGGCATTTCCTATGGCCGAGGGGATGGAAATCATGGGGTGCTCGGCCACCCCCCGGGCCCCATAAGGGCCATCAGGCTGAGGATTCTCAATAAAAATTGGTTTAACCTGATGAGGGATATCCCTGCAGGTGGGTATTTTGTAATCGGTAAGGCGGGGATTTAAAAGTCGACCCCGGTCATCATAAATATATTCTTCCATGACTGCTGTGCCCAGACCCTGCACCACTCCTCCATATACCTGGCCCCTGCAATTAGCAATATTCACCACCCGACCCAGATCAAAGGCAGATACTATATTAATTATGTCCAGTTCCCCTGTTTCCAGGTCTAATTCAATTTCTACTCCGTGGGCTCCATAAGTCCAGTCCAGGGCCGGCTGACCCTGTCCTGTTTCCGGATCCAGGTTGGTAAGACCCTGGGCAATATAATGGCCCCGGCCGATCAGAGGACCCCCAATACTATTGCCGTTGGGGTAAGTATAACCCATTGCAACTTCTGCAAAAGAAACTGCAGCTTCCGGATCATGCCGGAGGAAAATCTTTTCCCCGGCAATATCCAGCTCGTCTTCTGGAGCCCGGAGAACCTGGGCGGCAACATTTTTCATCTGCTTTTTCAGGTCCTTCGCGGCCCTGATTACGGCATTACCAGTCATAAAAAGGCCTTTGGAGGCTACTGTCTGCCAGTCATAAGGATCTTTATCAGTATTTGTTTCCCACACCACCTTAACCTTATCCAGGGGCAATCCCATTTCCTCTGCTGCCACCTGGGCCAGGGCAGTATAGGTTCCCTGACCATAATCAATTAAGGAAACGCTCACCAGGAGAGAACCATTTTCATTCATTTTCAGCAGAGCTCCTGTTCCCGTATTGGGCGGCATGGCCGGGGCCTTGTGCAAAAGCGCCAGGCCCTGGGCTCGAACCTTTCCCCGGGCTTTTTTCCAGTTTAAAGCCTGAGGACGACCGGTCCATCCTATCTCTTGTACCACAGCTTCCAGGCACTGATCAACTCTGCCGCTATTACTCTTAATCTTTTCTCCGGTAATGGTGGTACTCCCGGGCCGCAGGATATTTTTGCAGCGGAAATCGGCCGGGTCCATATTCAATTTTCGGGCTATAAGGTCCATCTGCCTTTCCAGAGACCAGTGTATCTCCAGGTGTCCAAAACCCCGATAGGCAGTTCCAAAGGGCTTATTGGTATAGACAGTAATTGAATCCAGCTTAATGGCTTCCACTTCATAGGGCCCGGCCCCGGAATAGCCTGCAGCCCGGCCAATATTAACCCCGTAATCGGCATAGGCTCCCCCATCCCATAAAAACTGAACCTCCATGGCCAGGATTTTTCCCTCCTGGCTTACTCCGGTTTTTATTCGACTTAAAAGGCCCTGGCGGACCGGGATCGTGGTAAATTCCTCCTCCCGGCTGGCAGTTATTTTTACCGGGCGGCCTCCGGCTGCCCGGGAAAGGCAGGTCACCAGTGGTTCCAGGTGAATTCCCGCCTTGCCTCCAAACCCGCCCCCAACATAGGGAACTATAACTTCAATGTTTTCATGGGGAATATCCAGGCCTGCGCTCAAGAGGTTGCGCACGGCAAAGGGAGACTGGGCGCTGGTCCATATTTTCACCTGCCCCCCCGGCCGATAATGGCCTACTGCCACGTGAGTTTCCAGCGGAACATGTTGGACCTGGGGTTGCCAGAATTCATTTTCCACTACCAGATCAGCCCGGACCATTCCCTGCTCCCAATCACCGCGGCGCAGACGGAAATGATTGGCGATATTGGTCCCGGGCCGTGGGGAAAAAACTCCCTGCATATAGTGGTACCGGCCCAGATTTTCATGGACCAGGGGGGTCCCCTCTTCCAGCGCGGTTTGAACATCCAGGACCGGTTCCAGTTCTTCATACTGAACCTCAATGGCCCCGGCCGCTTCCCGGGCAATCTCCAGATTATCAGCAGCCACTGCTGCTACGGGCTCTCCGTAATACCTGACCTTATTCACCGCCAGTATACTTTTATCCACCAGGTACAGCCCCACCTTATATGGTAAATCCTCCCCGGTCAAAATTGCCCGCACCCCTGCTATTTTCCTGGCGGGGTCTGTATTTATTCTTTTTATTCGGGCGTGGGCATAGGGGCTTTTAACCAGGGCCCCATATAGCATTCCATCCACTTTAAAATCATGGACGAATTCTGCAGAACCGGTAACCTTGGCCACTCCATCCACCCGTTTAACATCTTTTCCAATTAGATTACTGCCCATGATTTTTCCCTCCCCTCCGGGCGGCCAGTTGAATGGCCTCAATAATTCCGTAATAACCGGTACAACGGCAGAGATTGCCGGCCAGGGCTTCCTTAATGTCCTCTACTGAAGGGCTGTCGTTCCTATCCAGCAGGGCCCGGGCGGCCATAATCATCCCCGGAGTGCAAAATCCACACTGAACCGCACCGGTTTCTATGAAAGTCTGCTGCAGGATGCTCAACTGTTGATCTCGGGCTTCTCCTTCGATGGTTTCAATAGAGGATCCCTCTACCTCCCGGGCCAGGATTAAACAACTATTCATGGGCCTCCCATCAATAAGAACAGTGCAGGAGCCACATTCTCCCTCATTGCAGCCTGATTTGGTCCCGGTCAGGGCCAGATCTTCCCGCAAAACTTCCAGGAGAGTCCGGTGATCCGGGACCTGCAGCAGGTATTTTTCCCCATTTACCATCAGTTTTAAGTCCCCACTCATAGTTGTTCACCACCCTGAATTCTTTCTAGGGCCCGCTCCAGGTAGGCCCCCACAATCCGCTCCCGGAATTCCTTCCGCCCCCGCAGATCGGAAATGGGCTTAATTCTTTCCTCTACTGTTTCCAAAATCAGGCCCCTGTTCCGGTCAAAATCATCATGGAGCCCGGGCAGAAATTCTCCCAGGTGCAAAAGCAGGGGGGTAGGAGCAACTGCCCCCAGGGCTAAATCAAAGATTTTCTGCCGGAAGTCCACCAGATAAGCCAGGCTCACCGCTGCCAGGTCCGGGCCCTTTATCCGGGATTTTTTCCAGTACCCGCTGGAACTGGAGATGGGATGGGGTTTTATTTTTATTCCCGCGACCAGTTCTCCGGCCTGTAAAACAGTGCTGCCCGGTCCCTGGAAAAAATGCTGCAGGGGGATCTCCCTGGATCCTTCACTACTCCTACAGTGAACGGTTGTTCCCAGAACCAGGAGGGGTGGAATTAGATCCCCTGCGGGAGAGGCATTGCAGATATTACCCACCACCGTTGCTCGATTCCGTATGGGATAAGAACCCAGGGTTTCTGCCCCCTCAACCAGGAGGGGATAAACAGAGCAGATGGTCTCATTTTCCAGGAGAGCGTTCACCGGAACCGCTGCCCCAATATAGAGCCCATCATTTTCATCCAGTTCCTGGAGCTCCGGGATTTTTTTTATGTCCAACAGGTTTTCCACCTGTTCCCCCCTGTATAACTCTACCAGGAGATCGGTGCCTCCCGCCAGAATTCGGGTTGAATCATGATTTTCCTGTAAAAAATCCAGGGCTTCCTCCAGGTTATCCGGGGCTATATAAGAAAACCGGGTTAGCATCATATCACCTCTTCTCTTTAGCAAAATTCCAACCAATTATTACCTGGAAAATCCAGCTCCTTAATTATCCCTAGTGGGGAACTGGGAGGTGGGAATTCGCCGGTAGGGTTCAAAGGGGCTCTTTCCCGGCTGCAGCAGGCCCTCATAGGCTTGAAGATTGCGGTCCTGCACGTGATCAAAAAGCATGGGGGCCCTGGTCCCATAGCTGATATATTTGATGGGATCAGGATTCAGGGAAGCAGCAATTATTTCTTCGGTTCCGCGGGCCAGGGCAATTTTGCGGGCCAGGGGATTAACAATCATACTGTGACCGAAAAAATAGTTGCCGCCCGCATCGGGCCCCACCGCATTTACCCCAACCACATAAACATGATTGTCATAGGCCCGGGCCATATTGGTTAATTCCCAGATCTCATAACTCCGCATCAGGGCCGAGGGCCGGAGAATAACTTCAGCTCCCTTGAGGGTAAGTACCCTGGATAATTCGGGAAAGTCCCCATCATAGCAGAGGATAACTCCCAGCCGCCCCAGCTTGGTTTTAAAAACAGCCGGGGTTTCTCCCGGGGTAGACCAGCCTCCTGCCTCTTTTCTCTCCGTGGGAAAAAGATGGGTTTTGCGATAACAGCCCAGCAATCCTTCATCGGGACCCACCAGGGCAGCCGAATTATAAACTGTATCCCGGTCCGGTCCTCTTTCATAACTGGGATAGAGAATATAGGCGCCTGTATCCCGGGCCACAGCAGCCAGCATTTCTGTGGCCGGGCCGGGGATTTCCTCTACAACTTCCCATAACTCCCGGGCTCCAGTTCCAGGATGAAAACCGGTGGTAATGCTTTCCGGAAGAATAAGGAGCTCTGCTCCGTACTCTTCTGCTGCCCGGTACAGCCATTCCTGAAGACGGGCCAGGTTTTCTTCAAACTGCATGGGCTGAACTGCAATCTGAATTCCCGCAACCACAAATTCTTTCACATTTTTCCCTCCTCAGGGTCGATATTTTTCTACCAGGGCCCGGAGGGCCTGCTGAAAACAATCCAGGGGAGGCCTGACCAGGCCGGCCCCTATCTGGCCGATTCCCGCCTTTTTATGGGCAATCCCGGTATTAATTACCGGCAACAACCCGGTTTCCACCACCCGACGCACATCAATACCCGTGGGAGTTCCCCGGAAATCAAGGATGGGAATAAGGTAGGAATCACTTTCCCCCACAGTTATTTCATACATACTCTCCGTATAATGGGTAGCTTCTCCTGCACTCCCTCCCACAAATTGAACAATTGCCGGGGAGGCAGCCATGGCAAAGCCCCCAATCCCTGCAGTCTCTGATATAACACTATCTCCCAGGTCCGGATTGGCATCATCCTGGCTATAGCCCGGAAAGAAAAGGCCGTCAATAATTTCCGCGGGAGCGGTGAACCAGCGGTGGCCCAGGCCGGCTACCCGAATCCCAAAATCAGTTCCATTGCGGGCCATGGTGGCTACCAGGGTACATTCCTTCAGGCCCAGTATGGGGTCCAGAGTAGCCTTGCAGGCAGCCATGGAAAGATTGAGATAAAAGTGGTCATTGCTGTCCATAAATTCCAGAACCCGGGCGCCCTCTTCCCTGCCGGGAGACACCCGCATAATATGGGGGGCCAGCTTCCTGATTAAAAGGGATGTCGCAGCCCGATTGCGGTTATGACACTCATCCCCCATCTGCAGAGCCTGGGCTGTTATCTCCTTTAAATCAATCTCACCCATTTTTTCCAGTGTTTCCTGCAGCAGAGGGAAAAGCCCCTCCTCTATCCAACGCAGATGCCTGATTACTCCCTCCTGATAGGCCCCAAAACGCAGAACCCTGCCCAGGCCTTCATTAATGGTAGAAAAGGTCCGGTTGCCTCCCTCTTTGTTTTCCACAATCCAGACCGGCATAGAAGGTGAAATAATGCCTGCCATGGGTCCTGCTGCTCCATAATGATGGCAGGGGGCAAAATTTATGGATCCCGAAGCAGCCAGTTCTTCCCCTTCCTCCTGACTGGAGACCCACCCTTCATAGAGCAGGGCCCCGATTACCGCTCCCCGCACTGGTCCCGACATATCAACCCAGCCCCGGGGAAAAGGAGGCCCGGCATGGAGAATGGTTTTTGGGGTCAAGCCTTCCAGCACTTCTCCAGCCCGATCCAGTCCAATCAGGGTCGGGCGGGCCCGGTTAATTATTCCCAGAGCCTTCTCGTTGGCTTCTCTGATGCTCATCTGGACCTCCCTCCCTATCAATCCTCAAGCCTTCTCAATAATTCCTGCATTTCCTGATCTCCTCCGGCAGGAGGTGACCAGTTCACCGGGACCACTTCTACTTTTTTTTCCTGGAGAGAGTGGGCAAAAACCTCCAGGCCCAGGTTAATTACCCGGAGATCTTCCTGTAATAATCTCTGCACCGGTTTTTCCATAATAATCCTCCTCTGCCCTGCAATGACCTGCAGCCAGAAGCACCCCGTAAAGGGTATCACTACCTGAAGTGGCTCCCTGGGTTAAAAGATCCCGAGCGGCCTTTAGCCCCCCTTCCAGCTCCCCTGCCAGCAAGAGCTGAACTGCCTGCCGGAGAAAATAGGGGGGGTAACCCCTGTCGGCTAAAAAAAGGGATGTCCAGGCCAGGGAATTGGTTTGGTTTTTCCAGTTATCCAGATTCCAGCAGGAATGCAATTGATAGTAGGAAAGCACCGCTAAAATTCCTGTCAGAAAATCATCTCCGCTGGGAGTTGAGCCCGGCCCCCGGCCCACATACCAGCTCAGGGGTTCAGGAGAAGAATTCCCGAGGGACTGCTCCAGGGCTTTCTGACCAGGACTAACACCTTTGGCCAGTGCTCCGGGAAATTCCCCCAGAAACTGCAAACCCTGCCAGTTACCTGCCTGAACCAATAGTTCATAGGTTTTTTCCCAGACCTTCCAGGAGAACCCTTTAATTCTCTTTTTCCCATACCCGGAATAATAGGAGGGGGTTCGATCCAGGCGGAGCTCCCAACCCCACCGGGGAAAGGCCAGGACCCGAGAATCAACCTCACCCATCTCCCCGACCTTTAACCCGGGAAGTTCACTCTCTACCAACACGGTTAAGGGTCCCGGAGGCAGTACTTTTTTTTGCCCCACAGTTCCCACCAGTCCACCCAGATCCAGATTAAAAAAACCATCATGTCCACTTATAACCTGGATTTTTTGGGGATAATCCTCCAGTTTTTTCTTAAAAATATCCCCAATACTTTTCGCATCCTTTCCCTTTTTACTCGGGATAGTCAAAGGCAACCACCCGGGCAACTGCCGATTCTCCCTCTACCAGTTTCCAGGGGAAACAGCCGATGGTCAGGCGCCGGTTAAGGATTTGATCAATTTCTCCTCCTA
>PWFS01000217.1 GCA_003554145.1 Halobacteroidaceae bacterium
TCACCTGGGCCGCATCTATTATCAGGGACAGGCCCGGCCCAATACCGGACAGCCGGGATTGATAGCCGGCTACAGCAGCGAGCGGGTAATGCGGGCTCCTGCCGGGGGTCAATTCAATTCTTACCGGGAAATAGGAGAGTGGGTGGAAAAAGGACAGGAAGTGGGATGTATTGGGAAGGCCTACCCGGTCATGGCACCCCTCTCTGGAGTGATCCGGGGGCTGCTATTTCCCGGACTGCAGGTGGAAAAGGGGGTCAAACTGGGGGATATAGATCCCCGGGGCTGCCGGGAGTACTGTTTTACCATATCCGATAAAGCCCGCAGTATTGGCGGAGCAGTCCTGGAGGCTCTAATGTACCTGGAGGGTAAAAATCATGGCTGATTTATGGGAAGAATCTGTTTTAACCCTGGTTGGAGCCGGGGGCAAGACCTCCCTGTCCCTGTACCTGGCTGCCCTCCTGGCTGAACGGGGTAAGAAAGTTGTTTTGACTACCACCACCCGGATCTATCCCCTGCCCCGGGGAGATGCTCCCCTTATTCTGGAGGAAAATCCCCGCAGGCTGGAGGAGGAAGTGCAAACTTTGTTTCAGCGCAGATCCCTGGTTCAGGTCGGCCAGAGAATGGAAGAAGGAAAAGTGGTGGGCCTCCAGCCGGAAACAGTGGAACTCCTGTTCAAAGCCGGTGCAGAGCGGGCGCTGGTAGAAGCTGACGGGGCCCGGGGCCTGGCCTTTAAATTTCCCGGCGAAAATGAACCGGTTTTACCCCGGCCTGCCGGCCGGGTGCTGGTGGTGCTCGGGGCCTGGGGCCTGGGGCAGCCCTTTTCCCCCCGGATCTGCCACCGCCCGGAACTGATTACCCGGTATCTGGGCTGGGAGGAAGGAAAACTACTTGAAGGAGAAGATCTGGCCAGCCTCCTGCTCCATCCCCGCTCTTATCTACCCCGGCTGCAGGGAGAAAAGGTGTCGGTGATCCTCAATGGAGCCCGGGGTCCCTGGCAGGAAAATGAATGCCGCCGGCTGGCTGTGAAATTGCTGGGAGAGGGGCAGCTGGAAAATGTTTTTCTGGTAAATCTCCGCCAGCGCCCGCCTCTCTGGAAATTACTGGCCGGCAGGCAGGAACCGGGAAACTTTTGTCCAAATATTTAAGCAGGTTCAAAGAAAAAATTTTGAGGAGGGGTCATTTTGAGAAAAGTTCTGTACCTGTTTTTGATTATGGCTGTGGTCATGATGCTGGGAGGTCAGGCCCTGGCCCAGACCTATGTGGTGGGTACCAGTGCTGATTTTCCACCCTTTGAGTACATGGAGGACGGCGAATTTGTGGGTTTTGACATGGACCTGATGCGGGCCATTGCCGAAGAAATGGATTTTGAAATTGAATTCAGGGATATCAGCTTTGATTCCCTGATCCCCGGCCTGAGAACCGGGACCATTGATATTGTTATTGCAGCCATGACCATTACCGAGGAACGGGCCCGGGCGGTTGATTTCTCCGATCCCTATTATGTGGCCAATCAGAGCATTATTGTTCGAGAGGATTCCGGCTTCAACCTGACGGTTCTTTTTGGAGACAACCGCATTGGCGCCCAGACTGGAACTACCGGTGATCTCTGGGTAACCGAAGAGCTTTATGATGAAGGTATTTTGACCGGCCGGGTGGTTCGTTATGAAACTTTTGACCTGGCCATTGAAGACCTGGTAAATGAAAATGTGGAGGCCCTGGTCCTGGACCGGCCTGTGGCGGAACGGTTCGTGGAAGCCCGGCCCCTGGTTCTGGTTGGGGAAATAATTACCCACGAAGAATATGGAATAGCGGTAGATCGGGGTAATGAAGAATTGCTGGCCAAGATTAATGAAGGCCTGGAAAAAGTGGTTGATTCCGGCCGCATGGGAGAGTTAATCGACAAATATTTTGAATAAGGTGGGTGGATTGAATCATTTAGGAGAGGAAGGGATCGATTATCGATAAACTCCAGTTAGTCTGGGAGGCTCTCCCGGCTCTCTGGACGGGAACCAGAATTACTATACGCCTGACGGTACTGGGCCTGGGGCTTGGTCTGGTGGTGGCTGTTCCAATATCATTCCTCCAGATTTTTGCGCCCCAGCCCTTCCGTTTTCTGGCTTCCGCCTTTGAAAGGGTGCTGCGGAGTATTCCCCTCCTGGTCACATTATTCTTATTGTTTTATGGACTGCCGACGTTGGGTATCAGGCTGGCCCCTTTTACTGCTGCGGTGCTGGGGGTGGGTTTGCGGAGTTCGGCCTATCAGTCCCAGATTTTCCGGGGGGCCATTCTATCCATTTCGGAAAATCAGTTTCGGGCAGCCCTGTCCATGGGCATGAACCGCCTTAAGTCCTTTCAGCATATTGTCCTGCCCCAGGCCCTGCGCCTGGCCATACCACCCTGGACCAATGAGTTCACCATTGTTCTCAAGGATACCTCGATGGCTTTTGCCCTGGGGGTGGTGGAGCTGGTGCGGCAGGGAAGGTACATCATTGTGTCCACCCAGGAACCCCTTTTGATTTACCTGACCATTGCTGCCATTTATTTGACTCTAACCCTGTTGAGCAACAATACCCTGGGACGGCTGGAAAAGAGGCTGCGCATTCCGGGTATTGGTATAGAGGAGCGTGCCCGATGAGCAAGGAAAAAAATGTGGTGCTGCGAATGGAAGATGTGCACAAGAGTTTTGGAGAAAATCACGTGCTGCGGGGGGTTTCCCTGGATATCAGCCAGGGTGAGACCAAGATTTTGATCGGTCCCAGTGGAACGGGGAAGAGCACCCTGCTGACCTGTATTAACATGCTGACCCCACCTGATTCCGGGAAAATCTGGCTGTTGGACCAGGAAATAACGGGCAGTAAGAAGGTTAACCGCCTGCGGCAGCAGATAGGTTTTGTTTTCCAGGACTTCAGCCTTTTTAATCATCTCACCGCCCTGGGCAATGTCAGTATAGGGCTGACCAAGGTAAAAGGCCTGGACCGGAGAAAGGCCCGGGAAAAGGCCCTGCAGGAATTAAAGCAGGTAGGGCTGGAGGATAAGGCTGCTTCATATCCTGCCCAGCTGTCCGGGGGCCAGAAACAGAGGGTGGCCATTGCCCGGGCTTTAGCCATGGATCCCCAGCTGATCCTCTTTGATGAACCCACTTCTGCCCTGGATCCGGAGTTAATCGGGGAGGTCCTGGCCGTAATGAAAAATCTGGCCAATCGGGGAATGACCATGCTGGTGGTCAGCCATGAAATGGGTTTTGCCCGTTCAGTGGCCGACGAGGTGGTTTTCATGGAGGGTGGAGTTATCGTGGAACAGGGCCCTCCAACCCAGCTTTTCAGCCGGCCCCAGGTGCAGCGAACTGGAGAGTTCCTTTCTCGCCTGAGCGGTCTCTTTGGAGAGGAGGAGGAAAAGCAGTGACCTTTGCTGAAGTTGTCCAACAGTCCTGGGGACCCATGATGGAAGGTCTGCAGATTACTATTCAGCTGACCTTTCTCTCCATTATTTTTGGACTGGCCCTGGGTTTGATCCTGGCCCTGGGCAAGGTTTACGGGTGGAAACCCCTGCGCTGGTTGTGCACCGCCTTTATTGAAATTATCCGGGGAACTCCTCTCCTGGTCCAGATATTTATCATCTATTTCGGCCTGCCTCCTTACGGCATCCGCCTCTCCCCCCTGCAGGCCGCTGTTATTGCTTTTTCCATAAACAGCGCCGCCTATCAGGCCGAATATCTGCGGGGAGCAATTCAATCCATTCCCTCGGGTCAGATGCAGGCGGCCCTATCCATGGGCATGAGCGCCTGGCAGGGAGTCCTTTCCATTATCCTGCCCCAGGCTTTGCGCCGGGTTATCCCTCCCTGGACCAATGAATTTATTTACCTGCTTAAATATACTTCCCTGGCCTATATTATCGGTACCCCGGAATTGATGGGTCAGGCCCGTTTTGTGGCCAGCCGTAACTATGAATATTTTCAGGTCTATGTGCTGGCGGCCTTAATTTACCTGGGGATTGTGCTGGTTTTTTCGGAGGTTTTCAGCTGGATAGAACGACGGGTGCGAATTCCCGGTTTTGATTACCACAGTTAATTTTCAGGCAGGGCCGGTTTTCCGCTTTAGCTTTACCCGCGGTCAGGCCGGTGCTATAATTGCTGTAGAGGGGAGGTAAAAAAGATGTCGGGGAAATTTCTGGGTATTGATATTGGAGGGACCAAGGTCATGCTGGCCCTGGTCAGTGCCGAGGGGGTAACCCTGAAGCGGAACCGCATGGAAACCAGGGCCGAAGATGGCCCCCGGCGTGTGGTGGAGAGGATAGCGGGATTGGCCCGGGAAACTACCCGGGGGGAAGAAATTACCGCTGTGGGGCTGGGAGTGCCCGGACCCATTGATTTTTCCCGGGGCATGGTTACCCTGGCTCCCAACCTGGGCTGGAAGAATATTCCCATTGTCGATCTTTTTGCCGAACACCTGGATTGGCCTTTGTTCCTGGAAAATGACGCCCTGGTGGCAGCCTGGGGGGAGAAGACCCTGGGAGCAGGACAGAATTTTGACCACTTCATTTATATGACCATCAGCACCGGAATTGGTGGCGGCCTGATCCTGGATGGAAAACTGTACCGGGGAGCTTATGGAACCGGGGGAGAGCTGGGGCACATGATTGTTGATCCCTCCGGGCCCGCCTGTGGTTGCGGTAATCAGGGCTGCCTGGAGGTAATGGCTGCCGGCCGGGCCCTGGCCCGGATGGGCAGGGAAGCCCTGGAACAGGGGCAGTGGCCGGAAGGTCCCAGTCCGGAAGGTATTACCGGTTCTACCATTACCAGCTGGGCCCGGGCTGGTGATCAACCATCCCTGAAAATACTGAACCGGCAGGCCCGCTATCTGGGTCTGGGCCTGGCCAACCTGGTTCATATCCTGGATCCCCAGGCCTTTGTCCTGGGGGGAGGAGTAATGGAGGCGGCAGATCTCCTGCTGCCCCGGATTCAGGCAGCCATGGATGATTACTTGATGCCCGGTTATGGGCGGCGTCTGCAGCTTTTACCCGCTCGCCTGGGTGATATCGGGGGGGCCCTGGGAGCAGCCATGGTGGCCCGGGATTTCATTCCGAAAAAATAAAAAGCCCCGGGGGGCTTTAAGAAAAATCAATACGTAACAGGGCACTGTGCCGGGGGTTGGGCAGGTACAGTTCATCTCCCTCCCGCCGGGCGATGCGGTCTGCGTGATTACGGGCCATCTGAGGAGGTATTTTCAGCTGCCTGCTGAGAAAGCGGGTAGCCTCCTCCAGGTCGGCCACGGGCTGCCCAAAATCGAAGGAGATTAATTCCCTGTGAAACTGCAGACCCAACTGCTGGAGAAGGGACTCTGTTTGCTCGTAAGGGAGGGGCGAGGAAGGTTTTTCCAGTCCGGCTCCAAAATCCTTGGGCCCTGCGGGAGCGATCAAGAAAATGTGGCGGCGGGTCAGCCTGCAGATCAGACGCAGGCTGTCCTCCCGGGCCATTACCCCGGCTCCGGAAAAGGCAGAAATGGTAACATCGACTTCGAGATCAGGGATATTCTGGGGCCAGGAGCCCTCCAGGACCACCATTTTTTCCTGATGGGCGTATTGTTGCTCCAGGAAGCTGCGGCTCACCGGATCCGGTTCCAGGTTGTAAATTTTTCGGACCAGGGGCAGGAGTTCCCGGGCGAAAAGTCCCGGCCCGGCCCCAATATCCAGGAGGGTATCACTGGCCTGGAGAAAGGGCTTTATTCTATCCAGGAAAACCCGGGGATAGTCCGATTTTTCCCCGGCTCTTAAATACCACTGTAATCGTTGCTGATCCCACTTCATTATTTTAATAACCCCCTCTGCTGGAGAAAAAATTCCAGCCGGTTCTCGGTTTCCGGATCATCTACCCGGTGAATTTCCAGGTCGTCTCGAGCCCGGATATTGTTCAAAAAACGGCCCTGTTTATTTTTTAAAACTCCCAGAACGGTCTGGGGAGAACGGAGTCGATCCAGAACCGCTTTCTGAAAGGGGACAGCTTTTTCTTCGAATATGCCCAGTTCATCCATAATTAAAAGCGGACAGTGGGCTGCCCGCTGCAGGGCCCGGACTCCAACCAGATTAAAGGTGCTCACAACCGGAGTCCAGTGGGGGCTGTTTTTTTTCTGATAGATGAGCAGATTGGAGATGCGGCCGGTCAAAGGCTGCTGGAGATGATAGGGTTCTTCCAGCAGGTCTACCAGGCGGAAGGCCCGGGTTTCACCGCCCATCAAGAGGCGTTGAACAAAAAAACCTCCCGCCGGGCCCTGGATCAAAGGTAAAAACCGGGCAATAATTGTGGATTTACCCCGCCGGGGCCGCCCGGTAAGGAAAAAATTGGTGATCATGATAACCTCCCGCCAGTCAAATTTACAATAATTATTACACAGGGGGTTAATAAAGTCAATATAGATGGGGGTATTGCCGATGGGTGATGTCTGGGGCCGGATGCAGAAGCTGTTGCAGGCCGGTCAGAGGGGAATTTTTTTGATTGATATTGATGATCAGCCCGGCAGCACGGCTCTTTACGGCTCCGATCTCCAGCTTCTGGCGGGTCGGGACCTGGCCTCTCCGCAAATCCTGGAAAAAATAATGGGGTTGGGACAGCCCGGCCTTTTTCCCTCTGGAAAGGGGCAGGTTTATGGGGAGCTGATTCAGCCCCGGCCGATTTTAACCATCCTGGGAGGCGGGCATATTGCTCATCCCCTGGCAGAAATAGGGGGGATTATCGGCCTGGAGGTCTGGGTAGTGGATGACCGGGCCCAGTTTGCTTCCCGGCAGCGCTTTCCCCGGGTGGAAAAAGTAGTGGCCTGTGAATATCAGGACTTTTTCCGGGAATTTGAACTCGGACCCGAGCAGCACCTGGTTATTGTGACCCGGGGCCACCGTCATGACCTGGAATGTGCCCGGGAGGCCCTGAAAACTCCAGCCCATTATATCGGGATGATCGGCAGCTGGCGCAAGGTAAA
>PWFS01000250.1 GCA_003554145.1 Halobacteroidaceae bacterium
TCCCCAGTTCAACCGGCTCCCGTTTAAAATCTGTTTCTTCCTCTGCTTTTTCCAGTAATTGTCGGGCGGGCCCCAGGTTCGTTTCCTGCCCGGCCATCTTTATCATCCTGATCAGGATTTCTTCCTGTAGTAAAGGGGAAAGTTCCTCATTGACAAGGGCCCGGGCAATCTTTTTTATGGAATTCAACTCCATGCGGTTGAGCAGGCTTTCCACCAGGGATTTTTCTCGGAGGATCCCATCGATAATTGTGGTGAACTCTCCTCGCAGCTGCTGTTGTTTCAGAATACTGTTCCCCAGTTCCTGCAGGGCGTTAATCGTAGGGGGATGTTCTTCCTGCAGTAATTCCTCGGGCCATAAATCCAGGACTTTAATCCCGTGTTTTTCCTCCCATTGTTGGGCGGCCAGGACCAGGAAAAAAGAGTCCCCTAACTCTTCTCGGTACGGCTTCAACTCGGGGAAATTCTGCTCCAAAAAACGGTCAATTCCTGTTTCATCCCGATCCGGGGGATCGCTGTCCCCTCCCTGAACCTGGACATAGGTGTTGCGGGGTAGTTTCTCGCTGCCTTCCAGCCATTCGGTGAATATTTTCTGCAGCTGCTGCGGAGTAAAACTGCGATCAACAATATTTTCATAGAGTTCATCCAGATTTCTCTGAATCACGGAATAATCGCCAGCCAGAGCCTTATTTATCCGGTCGATTACCTCTTGATTTAATTTTTTATCCAGCTCCTTGAGCCGGCTTTGCTCCTCCAGGGAAAGCTGCAGGATGGCCTGCAGGGGGCGAGCTTTTTTCTTTTCCCCGGCCTCCTCCATATTCTGAATATAATTAGAAATCTTCCCCGCATTTTCTTCGGCCTGCAGGGCCTCCAGGTACTCATCAACACCCTGTTCCATGATCTTTTGAATTTCCTGGAGGGAGGGCAGTTCCAGGCCGGTCCCCAGGGCAAATCCACAGCTGCAAACCGGAACCTGATCCAGATTTTCCGGGGCAAACACCCGACACCTCTGGGCCAGGGCCCGGTTTAAAAGTCGATCAACTTTAACCAGGTCATTTTTTACCGAAATTAATTCTATCCGGGATAGTAAATTTAAAACCCGGTAAGCGCTGCTCTCCTTTTTTTCCAGGTAAGGACGAAATCTTTCTTCCCCCAGTTCCTTTTGATGCTCCCGGGAATAGAGAGCAGAGTACTCATCTTTAAATCGGCGGAAGGTTTCCCAGGTTGCAGTAAAAAAGGAAGGGTCAAAAATCAGGGCTTCATCCTGCAGGGATTCCTGCAGCCCCTGCTCCAACCCCCTGATTTCCCGGTATTTCTCTCCCGGAGGGATTTGCAGGCCGGGATGGGACAGATAACGGCGCAGGGCCAGGTACTGATCAAATTTCTTATCAAAAAAGTCAGCAATCTTGTCGGCCCGGTCCAGGTTTTTTTCAATATGAGGTAGATTGCGATAGGCGGTGGCAAAACGCTCCAGCCCCTCTTCTGCTGAATAGCTGACCTTAATTTCTTCCAGGAGGTTCTGAACCTGATGGAGATGCCGCAGGAGATCATCCCGGGAGAAGGGCTGGATCATATCCTTTTTCCCCAGCTCCCCAATCTTATACTGCAGATTTTCCAGTTGAGGGGCCTTCTCCTCCTTGAGATCAGTTAAATACTCCCAGATTGATTGCTGTAGGGGCAGGGAAAAGGGCTGATTCCTGAAACGGGGCGGTATTAGCTGACAGTTCTGCAATATCTCCTGACAGTCCTCCCGGATAATTTCCCCGTAACCAATATATTTAACCCCGGGCAGCTGAGAGGAATTAAAGTTTTTCAGGGAAATTTTTCTCTGTTCGGTGTAGGCGGTCAGATAGCCGGAATAAAGGAGGGCCAGGACTAAAATGGAAAACTGATGGTAGGTCAGGCCCAGGGGGCCTTTCCGCATTTGCCAGTAGAGGGATTTGATGTCCGTTTTTTCCCGGGAGAGGCTCTGGAAAAGGGATCGAATTAAGGGGTTTTTATCCGGCTGAATTTCAACCTGAATTTTCCTCTGTTTCTTTTTTATCAAACCCATGGGCTGCAGGTAACCATCAATCAGGCGAATCATTCCCGTAGAATGGGCCATATCAATTTCCATTTCTCCACTTTTAAACAATTTATCCTCCAGGACCCGGAGTTGAGAGCTGTTAAAATGGCTCTGAAAGGGAGCAATATTTAAATGTTCGGGAAAACGGCGGTCCAGGATCCGAAAAACAATCTTTTCCAGGATATTTTCCCAGGGCAGTAGACCTATATCCTCGAGATCCAAAAGCTCTGCACCGTTCCTGCCGTATATTTTGCCCTCCAGGTAGGCCCTGGTGAATAGAGAATTAATTTTTTCCCGGTCCTCTTCCAATTGAGTTTTTATCGCCTCGCGAATATCTTCGGCCCTGCTGCCAGAATCCTCCCGGTACTCTTCGTACATAATCAATCGGGCCAGAACCTCCCGCAAAAATTCTGGTTCCCCCACCTCCTGTGGTGACCAGAAGGCAAAGGAATCACCCTCGGTATCACTCAACCGGGGCAGGACATCATTGAATAAAATCCTGCGTTCCTGTTCGCAGTTACGGGCAGGGCCCACAACGATAAGGAAATCTTCTTCCCGTTCCCGGAGATAGGCCTCCAGTTCCTGGATTTTTTGAGGAGTCAATTCCTGAAAACTCTCCAGGAGCAGGTATCCCCGGCGGGAGGTATTCTGCCAGGTGAAATCCCGCAGGGTCCAGGGATTTTCCAGGATTTCTCCCAGGGGCAAATTCCGGTTTTTAACCAGGAGTCCCAGCCGGGTAAAAAGGCGGTGATCATCGGGGAAAATAGTATTTTTAACATATTCTACCCGCCGCTGCAAAAGGAGATTGGTATCGGCCTCCAGGTCAATGAAAAATATTTCTTCCCGGGGAGAACCGCCGCTTTCCCGGCCAATATAAGCCCCATTTTGATGCATTTTCTCCAGTATTTCGGCCACATTCTGATAATTGACCGCTGGATCCAGGTCGGTAATCTGATGGAGCAGCATATTGGCCATATCTTCAACTGTATAACGTTTTTCCAGGGGGGAAATTCGAAAGAGAATTAATAGTTTAATCAGGGCCAGTCCGGTGGCCTGATCTTCAGCAGGAAGAATGCTTTCAATTTCCTGCTCATAATAGCGGAAAACCTTTTCAAGGTAGGGATTGGTTTCGATCATTTCCCGAATGCGCTCCTGGAAGTGGTCAAAAATCAGGTCCGGGGTCAGAAGGTCATAACAATCCCGGTGCAGATGACCCTCGATATGGCGCCGCTCATCACCTTTAAGCTGGAAATGAATAAAATCTATTATTCCCCGGTGCTGAGAAAAAAGAGGCTTCAAATTATCCAGGAGGTCGATGGTCAGTGGATGGACCGGGTACAGGCGGAGAAAATCTTCCCGGTCAACCTTCCAGTTAACAAAAGAACCCTGATAAAAATCGAAAATTTCCTCTATCTTTTCCCGGGCCCCGGGTTTAGGTTGGATCAATCGCTGCCCGATTAAATCCCGGATATGAGAACCGGTCAGCCGGAACCGAAAGGGATAGCGATCCTTAATTTTGTTAAAAGCCTCGGGAGTGGTCTCCCCTGTCTTCTCTATTTCTTCCTGCAGGGTGGCCACCACCCATACGGGTTCGCTGTAGGTCAGTTCTCCCAGAAATTGCAAAAATCGGATATCCTCATTGAAACGCCGGGAATCGGCCTTGGATCGCAAAAATTCAGATAGTTCATCAATAAGGAATACTACCCCGGCAAAACCCTGCTCCCGGAGGGCCGTATTCAGGCGGGAAAAAACCTCCCGCCGGTCATACTTTAAGCGGTAGGGTAAGTTGAGCCGCTCCAGGACTTCTTCCAGGTGAGAAAAATTATCCGGATCAAATAGTTCTTCCTCAGTCATTTCTTTTTCCCGGAGAATGCTTTTTAGTTTTTGGGGCTCAGTTTCCTGGAGAGTTCGGGCCAGGTAATTGATAAAATCCTCCGTCTGATGAGATATGGAACCGGAAAGCCCTTCCTCTTTCCAGGTCTTTTCCAGGGCCCGGAGGACAATATCCTCCAGGTATTCCCGGCTGCTGTGCTCTACCAGGGAGGTTTTTATGACCATATAGCGACCGGAACTCACCTGTTTCCGGGTTTTTTCCAGGATATCATCCAGTCCCGTGTTCTGTTCCAGGAGAGGAGGCCAGGCCTGGGGATAATTAAGGAGCAGGCTTAAAACCCCCAGTAAATGGGATTTACCAGAACCAAAATTACCCTCTACAAAAAAACCGCGGCCTTCCTTTTCCAGCAGGGCCGACCAGAAGGATTTAAAAAAGAGAGCAACTTCATCGGTGATTAAAAAATTTCGGGCCAGTAAATCCCGAAGGCGGGCATCATCCGCATCTTTAAGCTGAATAACCGTTTTTACCGGGGGGACCTCGATCAAATCCTTTATTTTACTCATCAGGTTCTTCACCCTCCTTACTCAACTTGCGGATAACCCCCCACAGTTTTTTCTGGGAGGGATTGTTCTGGATGATCCGCTTGAAGAATTCAATCCCCCGCTCTATCTCCCCCGCCATTTTATAGGCGGAAAGCAGGGTAGAGCGGGTGAAATAGTCGTCGGGATCACTGTTAAAGGCTTCTTCCAGGAAAAACAGGGCTTCCTCGGGCCGATTTTCCCGATAAAGGCAAAATCCGGCCTGCTTTAAAACGAAAGGATCCCCCGGCTCAATTTCCAGGGCTGCCCGGTACTGTTCCAGGGCCGGGGAATATTTCTTTTGATTTTCCAGTTCCTTCCCCAGGAGATTGTGCAGGTGGAATTTTTTACTGCCGCGGGCAAATTTTAATAGGCCCTGCAGTTCCTTAACCCGAGTCGCCGGTGGCTTATTCCTGATTTTCAATTTAATATTTTCCCGGTAGGCAAATTCATCCTCGCCGCTTTTTTCCAGGTATTCGCTATAATCCTGGCGGGCTTTGTCGTCTCTCCCCATTTTTTCATAGGTTAAAGCCCGCATTTTTTTTATATAATTATCATTGGGGTTTTTTTCCAGGAGGCGCTGACAGAGGCTTAAAGCCTCCTCCAGCTTTTCCAGGCGATGATAGGTCTTGATCAATCGCCCCGCTAAAAAGGGCTCCTCCCTGCGGTTAAAAGAGCCTTGATACAGATCCAGGGCCCGGGAATAATCTCGCCTCTGATAATAAACATCACCTTTTACCATTAAAGCCCGAAAATCAGCAGGATCACGGGCCAGAATCTCATCAGCCAGGCCCTCGGCAGCGGCGGGATTATTCTGCCGCAGGTATAAATCAGCCAGGCTGGCCTGTAAATAAGAATTGGTTGGAAACTCCTCCAGTCCCTGCTCCAGGACTATCCGGGCTTCTTCATTTTTCTTTTCCCTTTTCAGGTTGCGAGCCCGGTCAATAATTTCTCTGACCCGGGCAAATTCTCCCGAACTCATAAAAATTCTTCATCCTCCCAGAATTCGCACTTTATTCCTCATACTCCCGGGGATCAATTGGATGTTCCTCCTCTAAAAATTCTATGATCTTTCTGGAGTTGCGGGAAACGGTCCCTGCAGAAACCCCGTATCTTTCCCCGATTTCCTTCTGAGTAATAGTATCCTGATCTGGCTGATGTAGTAAAAATTCTAATGCAGCAGCCCAGCTGCCTTCTTTACGGATTACCGGGTTTTTCTTGCGGCAGAAATCATGCCAGACCCAGTGGCCGATCCGCAAATCCAGAGGAAAAAGCAGCTTCTGAAAACCCCTATTCATCAGTTGAATTTCTCGTTTTTGCCCTGATGTGAGCCAGTCCTCGGGCTCATCCTGCAGGGGATGCATGTCCGGTTCGAGGCCCAACAGGTTTCTAACAGTTTTCAGCATTGGGTCCCGGGGATCCATGTCCTGATCTTCAGAAATCTTCTCCAAGAAATCTTCCAGGAGGGGTTGCTTTTCCGGATCAAAACTTAATTCCTGGGGACTCTTTCCGTCCAGGATAGTACTGCCCACAGAAAGCATCATCCTTAATTCCGGAGGTGGATTATCCTGAACCTCCCTGCTGGACTCCAGTAACTCGGGCAGAGCTTCCAGGACGTATAGTAAAAACCAGCGGTTTTGTTCCAGGAACTTATCCCATTCCTCTGGATAATCCTCTTCCTCATCCATGTCTTCCCGAATATTCTCCAGGAGATAGTCCAGCAAATAAATTTCCCAGGGGGCAATAATTTCCACTGCCAGAAAGGAATAATAATTACCCTTAAAGGGCAACAGCCGGGTTATAAGAATGGAATCCGGATGCAGTTCTTTTAAAACGTCCTCTGATCCCCGCATTAAAAATACTTTTCCAGAATACCTGTCCTCCAGCAGGACTCCTTCTCCTGGTCGAAATTCTCTAAAAACATAGAGGGAGAGATAAAACTGGGGCCAGGACCGGATCTCTTCCGGATACTGCTTTTTATTCTCTTCTAAGATCAGCTCCACAGCGTTGCGTCCCTGAGGGCAACGATAGTCAAGGATAATCCACTCCAGCAGGAAACTCATTATGGGATCATCTTCGGGCAGCTCTTCTGGCTGAAAGGGGTCCTTTAAGGGATGATCTTCCATGGCCTGAAATAAATGCGAATCAAAATCCAGCAGGTTCAGACTGATTTTTTCCCGAAGATTTTGCATTTCCCGGTCTACCTTTTTCTGCTGCAGATTCACCACATTATCTTTCATACAACACTGCTTGAACTTTTTCCCACTTCCACAGGGACACGGATCATTGCGCCCGGTCTTGTTCACCTGAATTCCCCCTTGAATAATTTGAGAAGAAAAAATCCCCAGAAGACATTACCCTTCATTAAAGGCCAGATTGGAACCGGTTGATTTTCAATTTTAGAGCTCCGGCCAGTGAGTTTCAGGGCCGATGGGAA
>PWFS01000033.1 GCA_003554145.1 Halobacteroidaceae bacterium
CACTGATGCCCTGAAAATGGCCCAGGGCAATTTCATGGCCACCCCCCAGGACTATGGGAAAGAGCCCCAGTTCCAGGATTCTTTTGACCCCTTCCCGCAGGGCCTGCTGACCCTCTTCCATTGTGGTATTACCCAGACAGTTAATATTCCCGGCGTCATAAAGGGCTGTTTCCCGTCCGAAACTGCAGGGCAAATTGCCCATTTCCCGCCGGATATGGAAGGGCCCCCGGGCTGCTCCAGACCGCCCTCTATTTCTTTCCACTCCTTTATCACAGCAAAAACCGAGAAAACAAAAACCCTGCTCTTCTACCGCCGGCTTTTCCTGGAGCAAGTGGAAGGGTTTAATCCACTGATGCCAGCGAAAAGAGCGATAATCTTTTTCATCGTCTATCCGGCCCTGCCAGTCTCCTGGTGGAGTTGGTTCATACAGCCGGGATAGGGTCATATCCTGATCACCTCTCACCTGATATTTTTTTATCCAGGGGCAAAAACTTTTCTGTGATCCTGATAGCCTCCTGGGGTTCATCAAGGCCCATGACCTTATCATCACGGGAAAACAATTAGCCTCCTCCATATTATCCAGGTTTTTATTGGCAAAGTAAATGCTGAAACCGCCAACACGTCAGGCCAGAGGAAGTTTCCCCTTTTTCCAGGCCAGGGCCATTTCCGATAGGGTTCTGGTCCCGCCTGCAATAGCAATAACAGCATCAGACCCGGCTACAATGGCATTACAGACCTCTCCAATTCCGGCCCGAATAGGAATGTTAACCTTAGGGATGGGCAGCAAGGCAATTAACCCCGGGAATTATGGCAACTATGCGGCCTTTTCTCCTCCCTCTTCTAAGGCTCCCCGGTAGAGAGCTTCCATCACTCCAACCAGATGCCCAAATTGATCCGGAAAAGTAAACTGCTCATCGTTTTTGCAGCCCCCTATACTCAAGTTGCAGGGAAACATTCTGAGGTAATGGTTTTCAGGCATTTTATTTCTTCCAATTAAAATAATGCCCTGCTGTTCCAGCCTCCCATTCTCATTAGAGAAAATAATTCCTTTTGGGGATTTAGAAATCGGCACCTCCCAAAAAATTGAAAGAAATAAACCTAACTTTTCTGGCTAAAGGAACAACAAGCAATTATTACCTGTACAATACGGTAACTTCCGGGCAAAATCCTGCTTCAGGAGTTTTGGGATGCCCTTTTTAAAGTGATTCGAAGGACCTGCCCTCCAGTATCAGCCCGAAAAAGAAAAACAGGGATCTTTAGCCTCCCCGCATTTTCCGATGGCAATATTTCCTTCGTATGCCCCGGGATTAAGGCCGGAACTTTGGGGACCAAATAAAAAACCCACAAAAAACCCGCATTCTTTTCTGCGGGTTTTAAATGGTTTATTCTCCTATGCGAGGGTCCAGGGCATCGCGCAGGCCGTCCCCGAAAAGATTAATCCCCAGAATGGCCAGAGTAATGAAGGTTCCTGGAGCCAGTACCAGCCAGGGAGCAATGAGCATATACTGACGGCCCTGATTGATCAACCGTCCCCATTCGGGGTCGGGAGGTTGGGCCCCTAAACCCAGGAAGCTTAATGAAGAAGCGGCCAGCACCGCGCTGGCTACCCGGAAAGTAGAGTAAACAATAATGGGAGCAGCAATATTAATTAAAACATGTTGGAAAATCAAGCGAATATCTTTCGCTCCCAGGGCTCGAGCGGCTAAAATATAATCATTTTCTTTAACTTTTAGGACTTCTCCTCGGATCAAACGTGCATATAGGGGAACTGAGCTAATACCAATGGCGATCATAACATTTTGCAGCCCGGCCCCCAGGGTGGCAACAATAGTAATAGATAGGAGCAGTCCTGGGAAAGCCATCAGGACATCGATAAACCGCATGATTAAATTATCCCAACTCTTGTACAATCCGGCCACCAGTCCCAGAAATACACCTATTGATAAACCGATAGCTATGGCAATAAAGCCGACGGTTAAGGATAACCTGGTTCCGGCCAGTATCCTGCTAAAAACATCCCGGCCCATAAAATCTGTTCCCAGCCAGTTGTCCAGGGAAGGAGCACTCAGGATATTTTGATAATCGGTTTCCAGGGGATCATAGGGGGCTATTGCTTCTCCAAAAAAAATTAACATAATAAAAATCGAAATTATAATAATTCCCATCAGGGCCGACTTATTTCTTTTCAATTTTAACCAGACTCTGCTTTTGGAATGGGGAGGTCCCTTTATTTCCCGGGCAAAATCCTCAGGTTTTTTGCTGTTATTTTGCAGAATGTTTTTGAAAAAAGACCTCCTGTTTTTTGGGGTTTTGTTCATTAGACATCAGCCCTCCTATTCATAACGGATCCGGGGATCCAGGTAAGCATAAAGTAGATCAACCCCCAAATTGGCCAGAACAAAAATTAGAGCCATCATTAAGGTTACTGCCTGTATTATGGGAAAATCCCGGGCGAAAATGGCGTTAACAGCATAGCGCCCTACGCCGGGAAGGGCAAAGACTGTTTCGGTTATGAAAGCTCCACCTAAAAGAAAACCAAACTGCACACCCACAATCGTAGTTATAGGGATCAAAGCATTCTTTAAAGCATGTTTAAAAATAATTCGCCGTTCCCATAATCCCTTGGCTCGGGCAGTTCGAATATAATCAACCTGGATTACTTCCAGCATGTTGGATCGGGTCATTCGAGCCAGGACACCCGCACTGGACAGACCAAGGGAAAGCCCGGGTAAAATTAAATACTTTAATCCCTCCCCGGTCCAGATCGGGCCCGAAACACCATACATGGGCAACCACCCCAACTGTAAGCCAAATAGGAGCTGTAATAACAGGGCTAAGAAGAAGTTGGGGAGGCAGAAGCCCAACAGGGCAAAGACCATACTGAAATGGTCGGTAAAGGAAGCCCTTTTTAAAGCGGCCATAATCCCCAGAGGAATTCCCGTTAAAATAGCTATCGTTAAAGAGACAATTGTCAGCTGGAAAGTTGTCGGCCAGCGAGCAAATAATTCAGTGCTGACCCGTCTTCCAGTTTGCACCGATTGCCCAAAATCTAATTGGATAGCGTTACGAACAAAACTATAATATTGAATCGGCAGGGGTTGATCAAGACCAAGGCGAGCTCGAATTAATTCGGCATCCTGAGAGGTGGCATGGTCGGGCAGCATTACCGAAACCGGATCTCCTGGAGCAATATGAATCATGAGAAAGGTTAAAATTGAAACCCCTATAACCACGGGAATCAACATGAACATCCTTCGTAAAATATACTGGTGCATAGTTCCTCCTCCTACTCACAGAAAAAAGGGGGAAGGAAACCCTCCCCCCTACAGCTATTTTTAGTCAAAATAAGCGTCAAGGAAACGAGGCTCTGCTCCCCCGGGCCCACGGCGTAAGCCTTGGAGTTCAGTATTGACACCCAGGGCGTTGGTTACAGTAAATAAGGGGATCCAGGGAGCTTCTTCAATAATTATTTTCTGTGCTTCATGATAGATTCTGGCTCTTTCTTCGGGATCAACAGTAACTGCTCCTCTATCCAGCAAACGGTCCAGGTCCGGATTGACATAATGAACCCGGTTGGATCTGTCCAGGTTATCGGAATGGAGGAAGGAATTAAGAATTCCTGGATCGGACCAGCCATAAGCGATCAGGACAGAATCATGGTCTCCATCAGGAGTTCGGGATAACAGGGTTCCTGATTCCAGAGTTTCAATGGTTACAGTAAGGCCTAACTTAATGATCTGTTCCCGGGTAACTTCGGCCAATCGGCTATATTCGTCGGTAGAATAGGTCCAGATATTGAAAATCAGTTCATTGCCATCCTCATCAAACCAGCCTTGATCGGTTTCATTGTAGCCCGCTTCTCGCAAAAGCTCTTTTCCAGCTTCAATATCCTGAGGAGCGGCCACATCATGGAGGTCTTCATCATAGCCCAGAACACCGGGAGCCAGAGGAGTGGGATTAGGAACAGCATAGCCATTCATTGCTACCTGAACTATTTCTTCGCGATCAATGGTGTGAGCAATGGCCTGGCGCAAACGCATATCACTCCAGGGTTCTTTGGAACTGTTTATTCCCAGGTAGGTTACCCGACCTACGGGAGCCAATTGAACATCTACATCGGGGTTTTCTTCGAATATTTCAATATAGGGGGTGGGAATATTTGCTATATCAATACTTCCACCCTGAAGACCCAGCAGGGTGGTCATTTCATCAGGCATATTTTGAAATACAAGTCTTTCAATTTTTGCGGGGCCCTGATTGTCATAAAAATCAGCTCCCCAGCTATAATCTTCATTGCGGACCAGAACGATTTCCTCTCCGGCATTCCAGACATCGAGCTTGTAGGGTCCGGTTCCTACTGCATATTCATTGCCGTATTCATCTTTGTATTTTTCTATAGCTGCTGGGGACTGCATTCCAAAGAAAGTTTGCGAGTAATTGTACAGCAGGGCAGCCACAGGTTCTTCATAATTAATAGTAATAGTATATTCATCTTCAACAAAAATTCCAGTAATTGGTCCGGCAATCCCACCATGGGGTGATGCAACAGCAGGATCCAGGATCCTTTCAAAATTAAACTGGACAGCATCGGCATTAAACTTGGTTCCATCGTGGAACCAGACATCCTCTCGCAGATAAAAGGTTACTACAGCACCATCATCTGCAAACTCCCAATCAGAAGCAAGCCCGGGATAATAATCACCATCACCGGATCTAACAACCAGAGTATCATAAATATGATTGTGATAATGTGATGTGCTGGGAGCTACATGAACATCCAGGCTTACCGGATCTGAACCATAAGCAATGTTTAGATAGTCTTTGGCTTGAACTGCATCCGCATCCAGAACCAGTCCGCCCAGGACAAGGCCCATAGCAAGAATAAAAACACTGAAATACTTTAGCATTAATTAAGCACCTCCGAAGAATTTGTAAAAAACGTTTCCAAGCATAATTTCCTGGGGCATCCCTCCTTGTTAGAAAAAATATTACCCGGACCGGGAATTACCGGTATTGTTGCAGGCCTGCAAAGGGAATCAGGGAAGAAGACAATGTGGGAATAGCTCCAATTTCCCATGCCCCTCTCCTCTTGGGGAATCAGTAAATATCTCTCCGGTTGCACTGCAATTGAATCAATCAATAATTCCAATAGATAACCCCTGAATTGCTCCCCAGCTCTCTCTTAAAAACCATTAAATAAGCAAATTTTGTGCCATTGTTAAAACCGTTGCTATGAAGGCCTATTTCGCCCTGGGTATCCTCGGAGTTTGCTCTATTTATTATACACCTTAAGAAAAATTGTCCCTTCATTTGGACATATCGGAAAACAACGCCGTTCCCTTTGGGATGTTTTCCCTTGCAAACCGGGCCAAACCTTGTAATGGAAGAAGTTAAAAAACCTTAAAAAACCCGGGAGTTTTCCAAAAAAAACTGATATATAACAAACTCCTCTTTTCTCGGGCCATGCCCGCCTTTTTGTTCTCTTCCATTGTTTCCTCGGAGGATAAAGTTTCCTCAGCAAACTTAAATGGTCGCAATAAAACCAAAAACCCTGTGAATAAGTGCAAAAAGCCTTTACCAAAAATCAATTAACATCAGATGAACACTGGTTTTTTGTTGCAAACTGCAAAATTGCTGCAGGGAAAACATCCTGAGAAAAATCCTGGGCTGGCAGGTCCTTCCATAACATTTACCCACAACTTTTTTATGAATTAAAGATTAGTTCCCTTTCCACCCCAGAACCTGCAGTGAAAAAGATAATTCCAATAAGGGTCATGTACCCTTTTACCAGGATTAACCCGAATAACTTTCCTTCTTTTTCCCATCCCTCCCTTGTCCAATTACCGGAACATTTAATATTGACCTGATTAAAAAGGGCTTTATCCCCGGAGGACTGGAAAAGTTTTTCCCCTTCTCACCAGAATTGAAAGGGGCCCGGAATGCTCCAGGCCCCCTATATTTCTGCCCAGCAAAAACCGATAAAACAAAATTCTGATTTCTGGACAATCATTTTTTCCTGCTGCAAAAGAAAGTGTTGAATCCCCCATGCCAGCGCCAAGAGCGATAAACTTTTTCCTCAGCAATCTTGCCCTGCCTGTTTCCAATAGCCGGGATAGGGTTAACTCCAACTGGAAATTGCTTAATCCAGGGGCAAAAACTTTTTAATAAACTGGATGGCCTCTTGGGGTTCATCAAAGCCCATGACCCTATCATCACGGGTAAAACTCTTATCTTCCTCCATGTTATCCAGGTTTTTATCGGCAAAGTAACTGCTAAAACCGCCACCCCGCCAGGCCAGAAGGAGTTTCCCCTTTTTCCAGGCCAGAGCCATTTCCGAAAGGGTTCCGGACCCGCCTCCAATCGCAATAACGGCATCTGATCCCGCTACAATGGCATTACGGGCCTCTCCAATTCCCGTAGGTATAGGAATATTAACATAGGGATTGGCATGGAGGGGATTATCCCCGGGGAGTATGCCTACTATGCGGGCCTTTTCTCCTCCCTCTTCCCACGCGCCCCGGCAGGCAGCCTCCATTATGCCCCCCAGACCTCCAGAAATCAGGGTCAGATTTTCCCGGGCCAGCAATTTTCCCATTTCCCAGGCAACTTTATATTCCTTCTCCTCTGACTCCGCCCCAGCGCTGCCGATGATCGCTACGGTTTTTCTGGCCATAAAAACTCTCATCTCCTCTGGCTTTTGCGGCCAATATTACAGGCCCCCGGTTAATTTAACCTGATGCTTAGACCTATAAATTTAACTTTAAAAGGCAATA
>PWFS01000129.1 GCA_003554145.1 Halobacteroidaceae bacterium
AAAAATTGCTGGAAAAATCTTATTCCAGGGAACGAACCCTTTCCATTAATTTTTCAGCAAAGGCATAGAGTTCTTCCCTGGAGCTTTTCTCCTTGATTGAATTTTTTATTGGGGGTCCGATTATTACTTTAACTGGCCTCCTCCAGTTATTCCAATTTACCCGAATGGGAATGACCTCCACCCCTGTTCTCTGGATAATCTGGGCCACCCCCCGTTTGGCTTTTTGGGTCTCTCCCTCTTTTTGTCGGGTCCCTTCGGGGAACATCCCCAGAATATGCCCCTCTTTAATCCTCTGATAGGAAGTTTTAAAAGCCCGGAGATCAGCCTGCCCTCTTTTTACCGGGAAAGCACCAATGGCAGTAAAAACCCAGCGAAAAACTGGATTTTTAAATAATTCCTCCTTGGCCATAAAATGGATCTGTTGGGGGTAAACAGCAGCTCCAACAACAGTTGGATCCAGCGCGTGCTGATGATTGGCTACAATAATATAGGGACCCCGGGCAGGAAGATTTTCCCGTCCTTTGACCTGAAGCCCAAAAAACAGACGGAAAAAAAGGTAAAAAGACCAGGCCGCCACCTTATAAATGATTTTTCCCAGTCCTGACTTAAACCTGCTGATTACCCATCACCTCCCGGGCCCAGCGAACAATAATTGCTACAACTTCTCTGCGGGGCAGATGAGAGGTGTCCAGAAACCTGGCATCTCTTGCTGGTATCAATGGCCCCACCTCCCGACTTCTGTCATATTCATCTCTTCTATTCAGGTCTTCAAAGATAAAGGCCAGATCCCCTGACCCTCCTGTTTGAAAAAACCTTCTCTTGGCCCGAATAAAAGGAGCTGCCGAGAGAAAAACCTTTAGCTCAGCCTGGGGACAGACCCTGGTGCCAATATCCCTTCCATCCAGGACGACCCCGCCTTCACCTGCTATCTGCTGCTGCTTATCAATCAGTATCCGGCGAACCCCAGCCAGGCTGGAAACGTAGGACACATGTTTCTCCACCTCAGGACTACGGATAAAAGGAGTAATATCCCGACCATCAATTAAAATTCGGTTATCCCGCAATTCCATTTTCATCTCTTCCAGGGCCCTTAGAATATCCTGTTCTTTTTCCAGGGGGATTTCCTCCTGGAGAAGATAGCAGGTTGCTCCCCGGTACATGGAGCCTGTATCCAGGTGGGAATAATTCAGACTTTGAGCTACCTCGGAAGCTACACTACTCTTACCTGCCCCAGCCGGGCCATCTATAGCAATAATTATTTCTTTTTCCCCTTCCATCAATTAACCTCCATCAACAGGGACCGCCTTCCCCGATTATTGCAGTCCCAGTATTAAACAACAAAAAAAATTTTTACTGGCTTCCTAAAACCCGTTCCAGAGCCAGGGCTGCCGCCTTCTGCTGGGCCAGCTTTTTAGTGGGTCCTTCCCCGGTTCCCTGTTTTCTGCCAGCAAAGAAAACATCCACCACAAACCATTTTTGATGATCGGGACCGGTTTCCCTGACAACCTCATAACTGGGCAATTCCTGAAAATCCTGCTGAACAGCTTCCTGCAGAATTGTCTTGGCATCCCTCAGGTCCCCCTGCTGACAGACCTCTTCCATAATAAAGCTTAGATTATTCATAAGAAAGTTACGGCAATAATCCAGGCCGCTTTCAATATAAATTGCTCCCAGAAGGGCTTCAAAAGCATCCGCCAGGATTGATTCCCTCTGACGGCCCCCGGAACTTTCCTCCCCTTTACCCAGATACAACTGCTCCCCAAGATTTAACCGAACAGCAGCCCGGGCCAGAGAATTCATGCTGACTATCTGAGCCCTCATTAGGGCCAGTTCACCCTCGGCCAGGCGGGGAAAAGTCCTGAATAAGAATTCGCTTACAATCAGGCTTAAAACTGAATCACCCAAAAACTCCAGGCGCTCATTATTCTCCGCTAAACCCTGTTCATGGGCCCAGGACCGATGAGTCAGGGCCACCCGCAACAAACTGGAACATTTTATAATTTTTTTTAATTCAACCATTGAAAAGTCCCTCTTCCCAATATCCAGACATACCTCAAACCAGGCTCCAATCAGGAATTATTGTTTGAAATCAGGCCTTATTTTGAATATAGCTTACAGCTTCCTGAACGGTAGAAATTTTTTCCGCATCTTCATCGGGAATTTCCAGTTCAAATTCATCCTCAATATCCATAATTAATTCCACAATATCCAGGGAGTCAGCCCCCAGGTCATCAATAAAAGATGCTTCCGGGGTTACTTCTTCCGGCTCTACACCCAATTTTTCCACTATCATTTCGACAATCCGATCAAAAACTCGCAATAACTCCACCTCCTGTTTTATTAAAGGGCCATGCCTCCATCAATTATCAGAACCTGTCCGGTAATATAACCGGCCTGTTCTGAAGCAAGGAATGAGACCAGATTGGCCACATCCTCACATTTTCCAAATCTTTTTAGAGCGATCCTTTCCATCATCTGTTCTTTAATCTGTGAAGAAAGCTTATCGGTCATTTCGGTCTGAATATAGCCCGGCGCCACAACATTAACCGTAATATTCCTGCCCCCAAATTCCCGGGCCAGGGTTTTAGAAAACCCTATTATTCCAGCCTTGGCGGCGGAATAATTAGCCTGCCCGGGATTACCGGTAAGACCAACTATCGAGGATATATTGATTACTCGACCCCATCTGTTCTTACCCATCTGACGAATTGCAGCTTTGGTGCAGTGGAATATTCCATCCAGATTGGTTCGGATTACCTCGGTCCAATCTTCTTCCTTCATCCGTAGAAAAAGGGTGTCCCGGTTAATACCCGCATTGTTGACCAGAATATCTACCCGTCCCCATTTTTCCAGGGCTTTATCAATTAATTCTTTGGCTCCTTCAGCGGACTGGATATCCGCTCCAACCCCTACAACTTCCAGGTTTTCCTCCTGCAGCTCCCGGGCAATCTGATCAATTTTTTCCGCCGAGCGGGAATTAATAACCACCCGGTTTCCCTGATGAGCAAGTTTTTTTGCAATTTCCAGGCCAATTCCCTGTGAGCTACCGGTAACAACCGCTACCCTGTTTTCCATAAAATCCCTCCCCCGGAACAGCTTCACCCCAAAAAAGGTAGGTAAAAGTGGCCAGAAATAAAAGAATTGGGTTAAACTTCTTAGTCTATATTTATCTCTCCACCGCCAGAATACCTGCTCCAGTTTTTCAGTCGGAATTATTTTTTAAAGAAATGTTCTCCAGGTTCTCCATAACCCGTTTTTCTACCATTTCCTGGGCCACAAAAATTGCGTTCATAATGGCTTTTTCGGAAGAACTCCCATGGCAGATGATTACTGGTGCTTTTAAACCCAGCAGGGGAGCACCCCCATATTCCTCGTAATCCATTCTTTCCTTCATGGTAGTCAGAGAGCCCTTCATCAGGAGAGCTCCAATTTTACTCCTGATGCTTTTCTTCACCTCTGATTTCAATATATCAACAAGGGTTCCCGCAGCCCCTTCCATCACCTTCAAAGTTATGTTACCCACAAAGCCATCGCATACAACCACATCACAAACATCTTTAAAAATTTCCCGTCCCTCGACATTTCCGGTAAAGTTAATGTCCGGATTATCCGCAAGTTTCTCATGAGCTTGCTGATAGGTTTTGGTCCCTTTACCCGGCTCTTCACCTACATTTAAAAGACCCACCCTCGCCCCGGATCGGGCGTGAATTTTTTCCATGAAAACCTTACCCATCAGGGCAAACTCCACCAGGTTCTGGGTCTTGCATTCAGAATTGGCACCGGCATCAATTAAAAGGGCCATCCGACTATGTCCTGGAACTGGAGTAGCAATACCCGGGCGATCGATACCCTTCAATCTTCCTACCAGAAAAATCCCTGCAGCCATTGTAGCACCAGTATTCCCAGCGGAGATAAAGGCATCAGCCTGGCCATCTTTAACCAGCTGCGCTGCCTGCATCAGGGAAGAATCTTTTTTTTCCTTAAGGGCTCGCGAGGGAGCCTCATCCATGCTCACTATATCAGGAGCATGAAAAATTTTCACATTCTCCGGCTGCCCCCCCTGCTTTTTAAACTCACTGCTAAGTTTTTGCTCGTCCCCGGTTACAATCAAATCCGGGCCACCCTTGCTGGTAGCAAGAATAATTCCCTTAACAATGGCCTCCGGAGCCTTATCCCCGCCCCAACCATCAATAGCTATCCTCAATTAACTCCCTCCCTGTCTCATTCTGGCCGAAAAAAATACAAGATAAAGATTCCCTTTATCTTGTATTAAAGGATAAAATTCCATTGTTATACCTCTATTGCCTTTTTGCCTTTGTAATTACCGCATTCCGGACATACTCGATGCGGCAGTTTGGGCTCGCGACACTTGGGACACTCCACCAGGCCGGGAGCAGAAATTTTCCAGTGTGTACGGCGCTTCCTCTTCCGGGTTTTGGAAGTTCTTCGCTTGGGGACAGCCATTTTCCCACCTCCTACTATCTACTATTATTTCTCCAGATACTGGCGCAATTTTTCCCAGCGGGGGTCAATTGCTTCCTGGGCACAATTACACTGCACCCGGTTAAGATTTTCGCCACAACCGGGACATAGCCCCTGACAGTTTTCCTCGCAAATGGACTTCATGGGAATACTTAAAATCAGGTGCTGATAAATCTCCGGGGATATATCCAGAACACTATTTTCTGCCAGATTCAATTCCTTTTTGGCATAGGTTTCAGTTAACTCCCGGACAAAAGACCACCTGAAAAACTCCAGGCAGCGGGTACAGGCCAGTTCAATCTGACCCGAAATTGAACCCTGAACTAAAATATCGTCTTTGGTATTGGTCAATTGTATTTTTACCCGGGGTGGGCTGGGGAATAGAATTTTCCGGGACTGTATGGAGATTTCCTCTATGGAAAAATCTTCTTCCAGTTCCAGGGTGGCTCCAATAGAACCCAAAATATCCTTGAGATTAATTTTCATTGAAATTCCTCCTTAACCCTCACCCCATTATATAAGGAAGGGTATTCCTTGTCAAGAAGGGCCGTTTACCAGCTCATGGGTATCCCGGGCAATTACCAGTTCTTCGTTGGTGGGAACAATAAAAACTTTTACCCTGGACCCGGCAGAGGAAATTTCAGCCATTTTTCTCCGAACCTTATTCTTCTCCTGATCAATTTCAATTCCCAAAAATTCCAACCCCTGCAGGGACTGGCTGCGGACTATATCGGAGTTTTCTCCTATTCCTGCTGTGAAAACAATAGCATCAATTCCTCCCATTGCTGCAGCATAGGAGCCAATATATTTTTTGACCCGATAACAGAAGATATCCACCGCCACCTGGGCACGATCATGGCCTGATTCCGCGGCTTCTTCAATATCTCGGGAATCATTGCTTATTCCGGAAATGCCCAGAAGCCCACTCTCTTTATTCAGGACATTCTCAATTTTTTCTGCATCCCAACCTTTATTTTTCTGCAGGAAGGGCACTATTGCGGGATCAATGTCTCCACAGCGGGTGCCCATTACCAGGCCCTCCAGGGGAGTAAACCCCATGCTGGTATCAATCGATTGCCCCCGATCAATAGCGGTAATGCTGGCCCCATTACCCAGGTGCGCGGTAATGATTTTTAAATCATCCAGGGATTGTCCCATTTCCCTGGCTGCCAGCTGAGCAACATATTTATGGGAGGTCCCGTGAAAACCATACCTCCTCACTCCCATTTCTTCATAAAATTCATAGGGAAGTGGGTAAATATAGGCTTTTTCGGGCATGGACTGATGAAAGGAGGTGTCAAAAACTGCAACCTGGGGAACGCGGGGTAATAGCTCCCGCACTACCTGAATTCCTGCTGCATTATGAGGATTATGCAGGGGGGCCAGCCTGGAAAGATCCTTAATTTTCTCCAATTCCTGCTCCCCTACCGGAGTGGAACGGGGAAAGGCTTCTCCACCATGAGCCACCCGGTGCCCCACAGCTTTGAGGTCTTCAATGCTTTCCAGAACTCCAAATTCAGGATCCTGGAGAATGTCAAATACCAGGCTCACCCCTTTATTATGATGGGGAACATCCTGCTCAACTTTAGTCTCTTTGCCGGAAATAATGGCTTTATGTTCAAGGAAAGAACCATCAATTCCAATTCTTTCAACAACTCCTTTGGCCAGAACCGATTCATCTTCCATGGCAAATACCTGATATTTTATAGATGAACTGCCGCAATTTAAAACAAGTATTTTCATTTAAATACCTCCTAATTTATAAGTTAAAATAGATAAGGCCTATTTTTCTCCGACCTCCACAATTACTACTGAGAAACAGCCTGCAGGGCAGTAATAGCAGTTAAATTAATAATATCTTCCACCGAACAGCCCCGGGACAGGTCATTAATGGGCCGGGCCATGCCCTGTAAAATTGGCCCTACAGCTTCCGCCCCGGTCAACCGTTCTACCAGCTTATAGGCTATATTGCCGGACTGAAGATCGGGAAAGATTAAAACGCTGGCTTCCCCACCCAGAAGACTATCTGGAGCTTTTTTGCTGGCCACGGAAGGAACTATCGCAGCATCAGCCTGCAGTTCACCATCATACAGACCATCAGGATCAATTTTCCTGGCTTTTTCCGTGGCTTCCACAACTTTATCTACCAGCTGATGACTGGCACTGCCCCGGGTGGAAAAGGATAAAAATGCAGTCCTTGAATTTAAACCCGCTATATTCTTAGCAGTTTCAGCTGAAGCCACCCCGATCTGGGCCAGTTGATCAGAATCCGGATTGGGATTAACGGCACAGTCGGCAAAAACAATTCGGCCCTGGGGAATAAATTCCGATTGAAGCAGCATAATAAAAGCACCGGAGACACAAGAAATTCCGGGGGCGGTCTTAATAATCTGCATAGCTGGACGCAAAACATCCCCCGTAGAATTGCAGGCTCCCGCGACGGATCCTGCAGCATAACCCTTGTGCACCAGCATTGTGGAAAAATAGAGGGGATTCTCAATTAAATCCTGAGCTTCTTCTTCCTCCATGCCCTTTTTCTTCCTCATCTGCCACAGGGTATGAGCAAAATCATCAATTTCCGGAAAAGTCAGGGGATTAATTATCTCTACCCCATCTAAGTTCAGCCCTTCTTCCCGGGCTTTTTGGTGGATTTTTGTCTCATCACCCAGAAGTATTATTGATGCCAGTTCTTCCTCTACTAAAAACCCCGCAGCCTCCAGGACCCTGTGATCATCACTTTCAGGCAGGACAATTTTCTGCCTGCTTCCCCTGGCCTTGGACCTGATTTCCTGGATAAAATCCATATTGAAATTACCTCCAATTATTTAATAGGGCTATACAAATAAAAGTTTACTACAAAAAACACCCATCTCCTGCTATAATTAACAGGAATAAACCTCTCTGAAACGAATTCAGAAAATTAGGGAGGGATTTGATCTTGAAAACCCTGGGAATTATTGCGGAGTACAACCCCCTGCACAACGGCCACCACCATCACCTGCAGATCAGCCAGAAGAAAACCGAAGCTTCCAGGACGGTTATTGTAATGAGTTCTACTTTCATGCAGCGGGGAGAACCAGCAATTTGTGATAAATGGAGCCGGGCTGAAATGGCGATTTGCGCCGGGGCAGATCTGGTCCTGGAATTGCCTCTGCCCTTTGCCTGTGCCAGTGCCGATTATTTTGCCCGGGGTGCAGTCAGCATCCTTGCCGCTGCAGGTTGTACTCACCTGGCTTTTGGCGCCGAACACCCTGATCTGGGTCAATTAACCACAATTGCCCGCTACATTGAAAAGGAGCCTCCTCCTTTCAACCATAAACTGCGTCATTTTTTGGATAAAGGTCATTCTTTTCCCCGGGCTCGAAGCCTGGCCCTGCAAAAAACCCTGGACCTCAATCCGGAGTTAATTTCAAACCCCAACAATATTCTGGCAGTTGAATATATCCGGACTATAGAGCGCAAAAGTCTGCCCCTGCAGCCAGTGGCTGTTCCCCGCCAGGGAGCCCCCTACCACGGGACCATCCTGTCGGGTCAGATAGCCAGTGCCACCGCTATTCGCCATCACCTGCAAAAAAAGAGGGGCCTGGAAAAACTGGCTGACTTTATGCCGGAATCAGCCCTGCAGATACTCCGGCGAGAGCTGGAGCGAGGCAATGCCCCGGTTTTTCCAGGATACCTGGGGCCCGCAGTTTTAGCCCGGGTGAGGGTTGCAGAAGAACAGGACATCGCCAATTATCCCGAAGTTGCCCCTGGACTGGATAACCGCCTGATCCAAAAGGCCCGGGAAGCGTCCGACTGGAGTGATCTCCTGGAAAAAGCTGGGGCTCGCTGTTTTGTTAGAACCCGGCTGCAGAGGATATTAATTTACCTTCTGCTGGATCTAACCCGTGACTTCCAGGAAAAAATCAAGTATCCAGAAACCCCTCTATATTTCCGCCCCCTGGCTTTCAACCAGAAGGGAAAAGAAATACTGCATGATCTAAAAGAAAAAGAAAGGATGCCCCTGATTACCAGGCCTGCCTGGAGAAACAGACCCCGGGTCCCGGAAATACAGCACCTTTTAGACCTGGAAGTCCGGGCTACCGACCTATGGGCTCTCCAGGTCCCCAATCCGGCCTGGCGCCGGGGAGGTAGAGATTTCAGAACCCCACCCCTGGCCCTGCTTTAATTTCAAAAAATGAATGGATTTTAACCGGAAAACTTTTCCCGCTGTTCTCGATAAAAGTCCATCATGAAATCATTTACCGGGTCTGGGACCAGCCCCTTAATACACCCCCCCAGGGAGGCTATTTCTTTAACCAGGCTGGAGCTCAAAAAACCATAATCCTGAGCAGTCATTAAGAACATAATCTCCAGTTCGGGATTCAGCTTCTTATACATCAAAGCCTGCTGAAACTCTTTTTCAAAGTCGGACAATGCCCGTAAGCCCCGGATCACATTCCGGGCTTCTTTTTTGTCGACATATTCGTTTAGAAGGCCGCTGAAAGCATCAATTTGGACCCCGGGAATATCCCCGGCAACCTTTTCCATTAAAGATACTCTTTCTTCCATGGAGAAGGTAGGAGTTTTATTGGGATTGTTGAAAACGGCAACAATCAGCTCATCAAAAATTATACTGGCCCGTTTAATTATATCCAGATGTCCGTTGGTAACGGGATCAAAACTTCCGGGATAAACAGCTCTTTTTTTCATTTTTCCCACTCCTTTTCCCATATAAAAAGCCTGGTATCACCATAAACCCGGTCTTCCCGGAGCTTCCAAAAATCCAGGTCAAAAAATTCGGTCCGGCGGGAAGCCTCCAGAACAACAATCCCTCCCGGTAAAACCAGGTTTTCCTCTTCCAGGGTCAGCAGGATCTCCCCCGGCGGATAAGCGTAGGGAGGGTCCAGAAAAACAACCTTAAAACTAAATTCCCTCAGGCGGGTTTTCAGGATAGTCCCGGCATCCCCTCTCCAGATAAAAGCTTTATCCATCAAGCGGGACTTCTCCAGATTCTCCCGCAGGACCCTGATAGCCAGGCCATTTTTTTCAATAAAATGGGCTTCTTGTGCTCCCCGACTCAAAGCTTCAATACCAATACTACCGCTTCCTGCAAAGCAATCTAAAAACTTTCCCCCGGGCACCTCGTTGTGAATAATGTTAAACAGGGCTTCTTTAACCCGATCCCCTGTGGGCCGGGATATTCTGACAGGGGGTAATTTTAAACGCATTCCCCGGGCAGTTCCTCCAATGATTCGCAAGTACCCACCTCCATTTTGCAACTCCTCCAGCTTTTTACCGGACGATTTCTCCGGGGAAACGGCGATCGCTTTCCGAGTAAAGTCGAGCATAACGGGCAGCTTTTTCCCGGGCCAGCCGCAGGAGATCCTGATGCTGAATCAAATCCGCGAAACGAAAAGGAGTTGCTCCATGCTGGCGGGTGCCAAAAAAGTCCCCTGCTCCCCGCAAGCGCAGATCTTCTTCAGCCAGCAAAAACCCATCACTGAACTGGGTCAAGGCTTTTAACCTGGCCTGGGCCTGCTCATCATCAGAGTCAGACATTAAAATACAGTACGACTGCTGATCGCTGCGCCCCACTCGACCCCGCAGTTGATGAAGCTGGGACAGGCCAAAACGATGGGCATCTTCGATAAGCATTATTGTGGCCCCGGGAATATCCACCCCCACCTCAATAACCGTAGTGCTGACCATAATATCAATTTCTCCTTTTTTAAAACGGTCCATGGCCCGGGCCCGTTCTGCTGGTGCAACCTGCCCGTGAATAAGCATCAAATTTAAATCTGGAAAAATTTCTTCATTCAGATATCCAAACATATCTTCAGCAGCCACCAGCTGCAATTTTTCCGACTCCTGGATCAAAGGACAGACAATAAAAGCCTGCTGTCCCTTTTTAACCTGTTCCCGAATAAACTTATAAACATTGGGGCGCGCATCAGATTTCCGTACCCGGGTAATAATCTTTTTCCTGCCGGCCGGCATTTCATCAATCACTGAAACCTCCAGGTCCCCATAAAGGGTGAGAGCAAGAGAGCGAGGAATAGGAGTAGCAGTCATTACCAGCAGATCCGGAGTCTGACCCTGATCTAATAGAGCCTCCCGTTGCTGGACCCCAAAACGGTGCTGCTCATCAATTACCACCATCCCCAGCTGATTAAATGAAACTTGCTCCTGAATCAGGGCGTGGGTTCCCACCACAATATCGGCTTCCCCACAGGCAATTTTCCTATAATTTTCTTTTTTCTCTCGGGCGGAAATACTTCCGGTAAGGAGCAGTGTTTCCAGCCCCAGATCCTTAAAAACCGGCTCCATTTTTATGTAATGCTGTTCAGCAAGAATCTCGGTTGGAGCCATAAAAGCCCCCTGCCAGCCGTTTTCCACGGTTTTTAAAAGACTCAAAAGGGCAATAACCGTCTTACCCGCCCCCACATCCCCCTGGAGCAACCGGGACATGGGAGGAGAACTTTCCATGTCTTCGTTTATTTCCTTCCAGACCTTTTCCTGACTCCCGGTCAGGCGGAAAGATAAAGACTGCAGAAATTTACGGGTAAGATCCGGAGCAGCCTGATGACAATAACCCTCCTCCTGGCCTTTTTGCTCCTGTTTGCGCATTAATTTAATCTGGAACAGAAAAAGCTCTTCAAAAACTAACCTCTCATGCGCTTTTTCTCTTAATTCCATATCAGAAGGAAAATGAAGTTCTCCTATAGCGGCCTGGAGGGAAGGCCAGTTTCTTTCCCTGAGCAGTTCTTCAGGCAAAAATTCTCGGAGCGCCCCCAGGTAATCTTCTAAAACTGTGTTTATCCAGCGTCGAAATTGGTTTTGATTGACACCTTCGGTCAAAGGATAAAGAGGCACTATGCGCCCACTATGTAGTCCACCTTCTCCATCTGTCTCAAAGTTGGGGTGTATGAATTCAGGCCTTTTAAACTGCTCCCAGGTTTTTTCATTAATTTTGCCGCTGATCAAAACCTCCTGGTCGGGGACAAAGTTTTTAAAAACAAAGGGCTGATCAAACCACAGGGCATAAGCAATCCCGGTTTCATCGGCAAAGGCTATTTTATAAATGGTCCGACCTGACCTGGTCCTGATTTTATCCCGGGCTTTAACCGTTCCTGCAACAGTTATTTCCTGCCCCGGTTCTACCTGATTAATTTTTCGAATCAGGCTCCGGTCCCGATACTGGCGGGGGATGTGATATAACAGGTCCTCAATCTTTTTTATCCCCAGCTTTTCCAGAAGCCTGGCTCGCTGGGGTCCAATTCCTTTGACAAATTGAATGCTTTTTTCCAATCCGCTCACTGTAGATGCTCCTTTTCAAAAAAAAACCTAATACATTCCCCCGAATGCATTAGGATTTAAAATACCCCTATTATCTGGGGGTTAAAATCAGCCCCATGGCTCCCGGGCCAGTATGGGTCCCTACCACCGGGCCAAGCTGGTTGATTTCCAGATTCTGGGGGCCGTACTTTTCTTCTATAATGGCCTTTAAATTGCGGGCCTCATCCTCTGCAGCAGCGTGCATAATAGCCTGAAAACAGTTGGGTCCATGTTTCTCAATGAATTCACCATACAGTTCAGCCAGACGCTTGATAACCCTTTTATAACCCCTGATTTTTTCAAAAGGAGCTACATAGCCTTCATCATCAACGGTCAGTACTGGCTTTATATTTAAGAGGGTTCCCAGCAGGGCCTGAGCCTTGCCAATACGCCCACCTTTTTCCAGGTATTCCAGGGTTCGCACCGAAAAATAGATTTTCTGTTGCTCCTGAGCTCTTTCCAGGCGTTTGAGAATTTCTTCTTTTCCTGACCCCCGCCGGATTTCCTCCGCAGCCAGCCGGACCTGAAAAGCCAGGGATGTGGTAACAGACTTGGAATTAACCGGAACAATTTCCACATCAGAAAACTCCTGAGCAGCCAGAACAGCAGCCTGATAGGTTCCGCTTAATTTCTCAGAAATATGAATGGAAATAATGGTATCCACCTGTTCAGCCAGGTCTTTATAAATTTCTACAAAGGCACCTACAGAAACCTGAGAGGTGGTGGGAAGAGCATCTGAATCCTGCAGTTTCTTATAGAATTCCTCGGCAGAAATTTCTATCCCATCCAAAAAGCTCTGATCTCCGAAATTAACACTCAGGGGAGCAACAGTAATATCATGTTCAGCAGCCATGCGATTGGACATGTCCGCGGTGCTATCTGTTACAATTGCAATTTTCTCCAAAAAGTCCACCTCCCTCTTATTCAACAGAAATAATCAGATAATAAAGGGGTTGATTCCCGGGGTACAGTTCCAAATCACAATCTGGAAATTCCCGGGCTAACTCCTCTTTAATGGTTTCTCCTTCTTCTTCACTTATTTTTTCTCCGCGATAAATGGTAATCAGGAAATCATCCTCGGTAACCATTTCCTGCAATAATTCCAGGGCCACTTTCCCAACTTCATTGTTTACAGAAATTAATTCGCCACCATAAAGCCCAATAACATCGCCTTCTTTAATTTCCATTCCGTTAACATTGGAATCACGGACCGCAAAGGTAACCTCGCCAGTTTTTATTTCCTGCAGCCCATTGTTCATTTCCTGCAACACACTTTCCAGACTTTCTTCGGGATTGATCCTCATCAGGGCTGCAATTCCCTCGGGAATAGAGCAGGAGGGTAAAACGTGGACTTCCTTATCACAAATTTCTTTAACCTGCTCTGCAGCAAAAATTACATTTTTGTTGTTGGGTAGAATAATGATTCTTTCCGAGGGTATTTTTTCACATCCCTCAGCCAGATCCTGGGTGCTGGGGTTCATGGACTGACCGCCTGTCACCAGTTCATCAGCTCCCAGACTGGAAAAAATCTCTCCCAGTCCGTCCCCGGCAACAACTGCAACCACCCCAAAATCTTTTTCCATGGGAATTTGTTCTTCTTCAACGGCGTGGTTAACGGCACTGTAGCGTTCCTCAGTCTGTTCCTCCATATTTTCGATTTTAATTTTGCTCAAGCGACCATGTTGCACCCCATGGTCAAGGACTTTCCCCGGATTGTTGGTATGAATATGCACTTTAGTAACCTCGGTAGAACCAACTACCAGAAGAGAATCCCCATACTGATCAAGATTCTTTCTTACTATTTCCAGGTCAATTTCATTGCCCTTAATAAGGAATTCGGTGCAATAAGCAAATTCCAATTTCTCCGGTTCCAGCTGTTTTACTTTTTCTGCGGTTCCCACCATTTTTATCTCCTGTTCTAAAGCAGTATCTCCCCGCAGGGCGCGTAGATACCCTTCCAGAATTAGACAGAATCCCCTTCCTCCCGCGTCAACGACATTGGCATCCTTCAGGACCTTCAGCATCTCCGGTGTTCGGTCCAGAGTTTGTTCGGCCTGCAGTAGGGTTACCTCCAATAACTGCCTGATATCATCCGTTTTCTCTGCTTCTTTTTCTGCGGCCATTGCAGCTTCTCGGACCACGGTGAGAATAGTCCCTTCTACCGGTTTCATTACAGCTTTATAAGCTTTCTTAGAGGCTTCGGTCAGGGCCGAAGCAAATTCGCGGGTATTGATGGTATTTTTGTTCCGTGCTCCATTGGCAAACCCACGAAAAACCTGGGACAGGATAACCCCTGAGTTTCCCCGCGCGCCCATTAGAGACCCCTTGGCAAAAGCCTCCAGAATTCGACTGATTTCATTTTCCTCAATATTCTCCACTTCCCGGGCAGCATCTAAAAGAGTCAGGTACATATTGGTTCCCGTATCCCCATCGGGAACCGGGAATACATTCAGGGCGTCAACTTCAGCCTGATTTTTATTTAACCACAGGGTTGCAGCCATAATCATTTTTTTCATCAGCGGGGCATCGAGTTTTTCTACTTTTTTATCCGGGGTGTGATCAGCTTGTTTCACCTATTCGCACCCCCTGAACATATACATTGATCTTACTGATCTGCAACCCCAGGATATTTTTCATGGTATAGGCAACTTTATCAATAATATTGTTGGCCACCTCGGTAATATTGGTGCCGTATTCCACAATCACATAAAGATCAATAACCAGCTTATCTTCTTCGCTATTAACTGCCACTCCACGACTGAGGTTTTCCCGACCCAGTAATTCAGCCAGGCCATCCTGAATCTTCTTGGAAGCCATACCTACCAGGCCATAACACTCCATGGCGGCCATACCAGCAGTATTGGCAATTACTTCTTTGGAAATATGAACTTTTCCCAGTTCATTTTGAAATTCCTGGGTCATATTGAGCTCCCCCTTTCCGAAAAAACCATTTCTATAATAAAATTCGCTATTTTCCCCCTGTCTCCTGCAACTGCCCTTGCATAACTGGCCTCCTCTATGGTAAAATAAGATGCTGTAAAGGAGGTGGAACAGGTGGCAAAAGTCTGTGCATTATGCGGCAAGGGCAATAATACTGCCAACAGGATTATTCAACGCGGAAAAGCCAAACGCCTTGGCGGAGTTGGACGTAAAACAACCGGGATTACCCGCCGCCAGCAAAAACCAAATCTACAGAAGGTAAAGGCAATGGTAGACGGTTCTCCTAAAAAAATAAAAGCTTGCACCACCTGCATTCGTTCCGGGAAAGTTGAACGGGCATTATAAAGAGAGAGGTTGCACCTCTCTTTTTTATTTCTCCCTCATTCTATCAGACCGGACCGCAAATTTCAAAATGGCAATTCCTTTGTGACCCGCTTATTATCTGATTTTTAGCCATTTTTAATAAAAAAGGCAAGGTAGGGCGCTGCAAACTCTATATGACTCCCTTAAAGATACTCAGGGGAGTTATTTTATTTTTTTATAATCTCCCCCCCGTTCACCTGACCCTGGGAAAGGGTTTCAGGATAATTCTCCCTGGCTCCAGCGTTCCCGGCCAAGGATATCCAGGACCTGTAAAGATACTTGCCGTTCATTCCCCCGGAGAGGAAGAGAAATCTCACAGGGAAAAGGGGGCATTACCACTGTTTTCTTTTTCCCATCAATATACACATTTATTTCCTGCAAAAATTCTTCAGGATCAAGGATTTCCAGTTCGGAGTGCTGACCCCAGGGCTGCCGATATTCATTGAACTCCAGCCGAATATATTCTTCTCCCTGCTCTTTGCCCCAGTCCAAATATCCCAGGGGCAGCCCGGTCTGATCATAAAGAGGAAACAGCAGGAGATTATCCTGCTCGTTCTGCAGTCGATCGGCCTGCTCCCAGTTAAACTCCACATCCCACCAGTGGACTGTTTCCTCATTATTCAACCCCGCCAGTTCTTTTAAATCAGGTTGGACTAAAACCCTGACCCCCGGGGCAGGATTTTTTTTATAATATTGCTCGATCAGATCTCTCCCCTTTGCCCCCAGGGAACTTTTATCTCGCGCAAAGGCAAATCTGCTCCGAGCTCGTTTCCTGGCCAGAAAAAGGCCAAAATTATTCTGATCAATTCCCACCCAGCGGCGCCCCAGTTTTTCTGCTGCCTCCAGGGTTGTTCCCGACCCACAAAACGGATCCAGGATCAGGTCCCCCTCCCCGGTGCTGCCCTTGATAATGCGCTCCAGAAGGGCAAGGGGCTTCTGGGTAGGGTAGCCCAGGCGTTCCCGGGCCTGAGAATTAATTATTGGGATTTCCCAGACATCCTCCGGTGGTCGGCCCCGGGGGTTAACCCTGGTCCTGCGCCCAAAGGATAAAACTCCCTGCTCAGCCTGTTTAAGGGTTCCCGCAGCATAGGGAACCCTTATTTCTTCCAGGTTAAACCTGTAGTTATCCGTTCTGGAGTAGAATAAGATATTATCATGTTTACGCATATAGCTTTTTCGGGTAGTACCTGAGGGGTCGTGATACCACCAGATTATCTCATTTCGAAAATTATCCCGCCCCAGGATCTCATCCATTATTACTTTTACCTCATGGGCAGTTCTCCAGTCCAGGTGAACAAAAATGGAACCGGTTTCTTTTAATAATTTCTGGCACTGAACCAGGCGGGCTCTTATCATTTCCAGGTAATTTCCCAATCCTTTACTCCAGGAATCCCTGAAGCCCAGGCTCTCGACTTTCAGCTGACCGGCCCTGGTCTTGATGTTGCTGGAAAAACGATTGCCTGTACAGAAGGGGGGATCCATGTATATCAGGTCAAAGGAGTACCCTTTTTCCTGGAGCCAGGCCAGCCAGGAATAATTATCACCCTGGAGAAGAAGATTACTGTTTTCTTTAAAATTCAGTTCGGGGGAGGGGTCTGGCCTTGAAGGGGGTGGAGTCGAGCCCTTTTCCTCCCACTGCAGGTTAATTTTATTCACGATTACCCCTCCCCCTTAATCCTCTAAAAAGGTGTTCAGGCTTTTTTCCCGGACCTCCTGCAGAAGGGATTCTTTAAATCGAGCAAAGTTCAGCTGTCCCGCTTCTCCCTTGTGACGGTGTCGAACCGAGACCTGCCCACCCTCCATTTCACGATCTCCAATAGCCAGCATATAAGGAACCTTTTCCTTTTGCGCCTGCCTTATTTTGTAACCTACCTTTTCATCCCGATCATCAACATCAGCCCGGAGTCCCTCCTGCTTCAGTTCATTACAGAGCTTCAGGGCATACTCCTGATGCTTTTCACCGATGGGAATAAACCTAACCTGAAGAGGAGCAAGCCAGGTGGGAAAAGCACCCGCAAAGTGTTCTACCAATATTCCCAGAAAGCGTTCCAGGGCACCAAATAGAGCCCGGTGCAGAAGAACCGGTTGATGCTCCTCCCCATCTGAACCGATATAGGTGAGGTTAAAGCGCTGCGGTAACTGGAAATCCAGCTGAATAGTCCCCAACTGCCAGCTCCGTCCCAGGCAATCCTCAATGTGAAAATCAATTTTAGGACCATAAAAAGCCCCGTCTCCCTCATTCAGTTGATAGGGTAGTCCTCTTTTTTTCAGGGCTGCAGCCAGGGCTTCTTCGGCCCGATCCCAGTCTTCTTCGCTGCCCATAGATTTTTCCGGGCGGGTACTTAACTCCAGTCGATATTTCAACCCAAAAGTATTGTATATCTCTTCCGCCAGGTGAATAACTCCCAGCACCTCATCCGTTACCTGATGGGGCAGCATATAAATGTGGGCATCATCAATATGAAAGGAACGAACCCTCAAAAGTCCATGCAGAACTCCCGATAATTCATGGCGATGAACCAGACCCAGTTCAGCCACGCGCATGGGGAATTCCCGGTAACTGTGGGGTCTGGATTTAAAAATCAGAACTCCACCGGGACAATTCATGGGCCGAATGGCATAATTATCCTCATCAATTCGGGTGAAATACATATTTTCCCGGTAATTATCCCAGTGTCCCGACTGATGCCATAGTTCTTCATTCAAAATCAAAGGCGTCCTTATTTCCTCATAGCCGTGAGCTTGATGCAACTGCCGCCAGTAACCGGTTAGCTCATTCCAGATAGACACTCCATTAGGATGAAGAAAAGGAAAACCAGGCCCTTCTTCATGGAGGCTGAAAAGATCCAGTTCCTGTCCCAATTTACGGTGGTCTCGTTTTTTGGCCTCCTCCAGCTGAAAGAGGTATTTCTTTAATTCCTTGCGGTCCATAAATGCAGTCCCATATATTCTCTGCAGCATTTTATTCCTTTCATCCCCCCGCCAGTAAGCCCCGGCCACGCTTAAAAGTTTAAAAGCTTTTAGCTTCCCGGTGCTTTCCAGATGCGGGCCCCGGCACAGGTCAAAAAACTCGCCCTGTCTAAAAAGGGTAACCTGTTCTCCGTCTTCCATCTCTTCCAGTAGTTCCAGCTTATAGGCTTCATTTTCTTTCTGCAGGAGTTCATAGGCTTCTTCTTTACTTAAAACCTCTTTTTCCAGGGGCAGATCCTCCGCAATTATTTTTTTCATTTCTTCCTCAATGCGGGGGAGAGCTTCTGGCTTGATTTTTTCCTCCAGGTCAAAATCATAATAAAAACCATTTTCTATTGCCGGACCAATGCCCAGTTTAACTCCAGGATAAAGTCTTTTTACCGCCTGGGCCATTACATGAGCCGCGGTATGACGGTAACTTTCCAGGTTTTTATTATCCACTTCCAATTCCTCCTTCTTTTTTTCCAAATAAAAAACCCCCGTCTCTAAAATGTAGAGACGAAGGGTTCGCGGTCCCACTCTACTTGGCTTTTTACAGCCCTCTCCATCGGAAATAACGGATCCTAGACCGGGTCTGCCTACTCAGGATCTAATCTCTTCGACAGCCAGCTCAGGGGTGGTTTTCAATAGCCTTAACTGAGGAGAACTCGCAGCCCTGATTCTCCCTCTCTGCCAGTCAGGGTCCTTTACTCTTCCCCTTCATCGCTTTTAAGCTTTGCATAATTTTACCCGTTTTTCCCCCTTTTGTCAACCTTACTCCGGTTAAAATTTAACCTTAACATTTTCCCTTTCCTGCTCTTCGGCTTCAAAATAGGGTTGTTCGGTAAAATTAAAAAGCCGGGCCAGGATTACCGTTGGGAATTGTCGGATAGCAGCCCGATACGACATAACCTGATCATTATATTTCCTCCGGGCCCGTTCAATATTGTTTTCTGTGGTGGACAGTTCTTCCTGGAGTTGAAGAAAATTCTGATTGGCCTTCAAGTCTGGATAGGATTCTGCAACGGCAATCAAACGCCCCAGTGCTCCTCCCAGATTATTTTCTGCCTCCATCCTTTCACCGGCATCGCTCGCTCCCGCTACCATATTCCGGGCCCTGGTTACCTGCTCCAGTACTTCTTTTTCATGGGCAGCATAGCCTTTTACCGTCTCCACCAGGTTGGGGATCAGGTCAAAGCGTCGTTTTAGTTGAACATCGATCCCGGCCCAGGCTCCCTCCAGGCTATTTTTCTTGCGCACCAGGGAATTGTACCCCAGAAGGCCCCATAGGACCACAAGGGCTATGATAATAATAGCAAAAACCAAGTTCTTCGCTCCCTCCTGAAATAATTTGCCATAAATCCCTTTAGTTAGTAAAATTATACCAGCAGTTTTTTAAAACTGTCAATTGTTTTCTTTTAAAATCCGCTGGAGGATTTCCAGGGTGATTTCAATCTCCTCCCTGGTATTGAAAATTCCGGGGCTAAAACGGAGACTGCCCTGGGGAAAGGTATTCAAAGCCTGATGGCCCTGAGGACAGCAGTGCAGACCCCCGCGAGCCATTACTCCCCTTCGTCCCAGCTCATGGGCTAAAAAAGCTGGATCCTGCTCTCTGCAGGTGATGGATACACTGTCGGTATTATTATCAGCTGAACCCAGGAGCTGAATTTCAGGGATAGCCATAAGGCCCTGGCGGAGAAAACCAACCAGATTCTGTCTTTTTTCCTCCAGGGCAGGAAGACCCTTTTCTTTTATATACTGAATACCCGCTTTCAAACCCACAATACCCGGCATATTGAGAGTTCCACTTTCCATTTTATCCGGTAAAAAATCTGGTTGAAATTCCTGATCAGAACTGCTTCCCGTCCCTCCCTGAATCAGAGGATTAACTGCAGCCGCTGCCCGGTTACTCATTAACAAACCCCCGGTCCCCGGGGGACCCAAAAGCCCTTTATGCCCGGTATAGGCAATAATATCAATTCCCATTTCCTCCAGGTCAAGGGGTACACACCCCGCAGTCTGGGCACTATCCACAACAAATAGAATATCTTCTTTCTTTTGCAGAAAAGAGCCAATCTCCCTAACCGGCAGGATCTGCCCGGTTATATTGGAGGAGTGGTTTATTATTATAAGCCTGGTCCGGGGTTTGATCAGTTGATTGAATTCCTGTTCCCGAAATGGAACCTGGGAAAAAGGGAAAATAGAAATGGAAATCCCCCTATTTTTTTCCAGGGTTTTCAGGGGTCTCCAGACAGCATTATGCTCCAGATCCGAAGTAATTACATGATCACCGGGTTTCAAAAGACCTTGCAACGCAAAATTCAAAGCATACGTGGCATTATATGTAAATATTACATTTTCAGGACTTGAAGAACCTAAAAAATCAGCCAGCAATTCCCTGGTTCGCAAAACCTCCCGCCCTGCCTGCAGGGCACAATCATAGCCGCCCCTGCCAGGACTACAGCCCTGCTCCCGCAGAAAATCTGCCATGGCCAAAATTACACCTTCGGGCTTGGGCCAGGATGTTGCTGCATTATCAAGATAAATTCTGGTAGTCAAAACCCATCATCCTTTCCTGGGAAAAAACATCAATAAGCTTCTCAGACCATTGGGAATAAGCAGGCTATATAGGCCAATGAAAACCTCAATACCCAGTTTTTGAGGGAACCTTTTTTCCATCAAACTATTGTCCGAAGTAATTTAGCCAAGCAAAACATTTTCAGGGGATGCGAACAATCTAACCCCATAGCTAACCCTCAACCGGGTGGAATTTCAGCAGGAAATCTCCGTAGCATAATTGGGAATTCGCCGGCCAGGCTGATTTCCCTTCTTCAGGGTGGAATATCCCAGGTCATATGAACTGCCAGCCCATATCTGCGCTAAAGTTAGTAATCAGGAATCTTTACCTGCACGAACAATAAGGTATAAAATCGGGTACCAACTGATAACAAAATGGTATCTTGAACTCCCGGGTGGTATAATGAAAAGGAAAAACCGGCCGGAATAAAAAAACAAAACTGAAGGGCCGGCAAGCTCAAAAAAAGCTTTGCTCCTGATAAGAATCTTATCCACTCCCGGTTCAATCGACGGGAGAATCGATTATAGTAGATACTCTGACCAAAACATTATCCATGGCTGGAGTGAGCTTCTTGCAATCTATGAAGGACTCCCGGCTTACGTTAGTAAAAAGGGAGTTCCGACTTCCACTTGAAAGTAGGGGTTGATCCTGAGTGAAGCAAATCTCTATTTATTAAGGGTGATAAAATGACTGAAAAATCCTTTTGTGTAATCACCTTTCCCAGCACCCATCAGGCTCTTAGGTTGGAAAGCCGGGCTGCCAGGGAAAGGGTTGCAGTACAGATAATTCCCGTCCCCCGCCAGATCAGTTCTTCCTGCGGGCTTGCGGGCCGGTTTTCCTGCGAGGACCAAAAAAAGATCGAATCTCTGTGCCAGAAAAACAATATTCAGTGGGAGGAGTTTTACAGGTTTTATACTGACCCCTCCCGTCCCCCGGAAATTATTGAATAAATCGGGGATGTGGTTTCTGTTTGTCAGCCCAGAAGTTTGCCTCCAGCTTCCTTCAGATTCCCCCTCGCAGTGGACACCCCCTGCTCCTGGCTATGTGCCACCTGTACTCCTGACTTCCACCCGCTAGACTGCGCCCCTGCGGGGCAAACAAAAAGCTCCCTCCCCACAATCAGGGGGAGGGGCTATTTTTGAACATTTCTCTGTGCAAAAACCTTTAATTCCCTCTATCCAGGCGCAATTGATGCTCATCATTCAACCGGAATAGACGACGGTAGGGATCCAGTTCAATGGAAAGGTAATTTTCTTCCAGGGGCAGCACCAGTTCATTGGTACCCCTTCTTATCCGGGGATTTATAACCTGGGTGCCCCAGGGATACTCAATGGCAATATCCAGCATATGGTCCAGCCACTGATTGCTGGTAACCACCAGCATTAATTCATCCGGATAGCCATCAATGACTATATCTTCGATAAAAAGGTCTACCGGGGTAGTACCCTGCAACCAGTGTCGGAAAAAGAACGAATAATTTTCGTGGAAAATTTTCTCAGCCGACAGCTCCATTGATTTAACCAGATTTACCTCGGGACTGTTTCTCACCTCCCGGATAAACTCAAAAAGAATATCTTCCCCATAACTCCTTCTTATCCCATCCAGCATTAATACACTCTTATAATAAGGGACCGGGGAATATTCCAGGTAGGAATAACCGATGAGGGGTTTTACGGTGGGAGCGGAGCGCAAACGTCCCATGGCATTTCTAATACGGTTGTCATATTCCAGTTCCCCAAAACGCTGCCCGCTGCTCCAGATAGCCATAAACTCGGTAAAACCCTCCAGATACCACTGCCCGCCCCACATATTGGTCAGGGATATGGTTTCAAAATGAAACCAGTAATGCCCAATTTCATGGGCCAGGAGGGTGTAAAAATTCCGGTTGTCTCGATTTCGGGCAAATTGTTCCAGGGAGTTGCGGTTGATTAAAACCAGACCATCGGGATAAAAGGTTCCCCTCTGGCTGCTGTCTACTACAGCCAGGGTCATATTTTCAGGCCCCGCCGGACCCAGTTTTTCCTGGTACCGGGCAAAAATTTCCTCGGAAAGATGGGCCAGGTCTTCTCCCAGTTCCTCATGTTCCCGCGGCAAAAAGAAGGTCATAAGCCGTGATCCGGGGTAAGAGTAAGGCTCAAAAGGCTTAAAAACAAGGGAAGAAAGGATCCCACTCTGCCATAAAGTCTGAGTATTTTCTGAATCCCTTTTTATTTCTATCAGGTCCCCTCCAGTTACCCCCATAAAGGGGTCGGGAGAATTGAGTCGCACCACCTGATTCACATCCCGAAAATTTTCCAGATATGGTCCCAGGACCAGAGGTTGCCACAGGGATAAAATATCCAGATAAGCTCCGGAGGCCGTTAAATAACCGGGACTTCGGTCAAAAACAGGTTCATAGCCTCCTTCATATTGCAGGGCCAGGGAAAAACCTTCTTCCCTGTACTCCCGGGGAACTCTGAGCAACTGCACTGCCCAGATATTCCGGGTATTAACCTTCTGACCATTTATCTGCGCCCCTTTAACCTCCAGATGGGGGGAGAGGGCATACAATAGGAAAGATCGGGGCCTGGAAGAAGCAGGTTTGATCTCCATTGTTACCTGATAATGGGCTTTTTCCTCCTCAGGGTCATAGGTAACCTCGAGATCCATGTAATCGATGTTATAAGTCCCGATCTTTTTTATTGCTTTTTCCATAATGACAAACTGATATTCCCAGATCAGGGTAAAAACAACCAGAACTGCCATTGCGATCAGCAAAATCTTCAACCATTTGTTCAATAAAGCTCACCCTCCTGCCCACAAAAAATTTGTAAGCGGGGCCCGCATTACATTTCATCGGGTCGTTCACTAAAAACGATATCCTCAGAATCGTAGGTAAACTCGATTAAATGAGGACCAATGAAAATCGGGGCCTCGGACCTTAAAGCCAGGGCTATGGCATCACTGGGGCGGGAATCAATTATCAGATCTCTTTCCTGGTGCTTTAGAAAAATTTCGGCATAAAAGGTTCCTTCATTAATATCACAAATGACAATCTTTTGCACCTCAGCCCTTAGTTCCTCACAAACTGAACGCAGAAGATCATGGGTCATAGGACGCGGGACAGCCTTCCCCTGGAGCGGCAAAGCAATGGCCTGGGCTTCAAAGGGCCCTACCATTATCGGTAAAAAGTTTTTTTCTTCATTATCTGCCAGGAGAACCGAGAAGCTCCCATCCTTAATCAGAGCCACGGTTTTTACTTTCATCTCCAGCATCCTGCTCACCCCCTTTTCTATATTATACAGGTGTCCAGAAAACAATACAACTTTTATCTGCAAAAAAGCCGGGAAATCAATCCCGGCCAGGTTATGCTGACAATTGTTTACCTGTTAATTAGGAGAAGAAAGCTTTTCCCTTGATGATATCATTATTTTTACAGCTCTATTCCACTGCAGCGGCTCTAACGTAGAAAACCCTTTCCTCCTGATATCCAATTCGAATACGGTAATAGCCACTGAACTCCTGATCAATCTCCTGATCTCCGGAATCAATTTTTAGCTGACCATCCTCCAGGGCAGTAAGTTTATTTTTACTTCCAATAATAATAATATCCTTCTTATTTACCTTCCGCAAAACATCCGGGCTAAATTGCTGATTTCCCCGCCCAAAAACAAAACCCTGCCCTCCAATTGGAGTTACCACAATTTTGCTGGGGCCACTTTGCTGAAAGTCCAGCAGCTCCTGTTCCCCAACATCCTTTCCCTTTAACTCCCTGTTTTGCACCACGTCTACTCCCAGGAGGGAGTATTCCAGCCCCAGTTTTTCCATTATCAGGCGGGTTGTGGTCCCCGGTCCGACGAAATAATATTTATCCCGATCCATATCATCGATTACCCGCTGGGCAATTCCATCCAGGGCGGCCTTTTCTCCTTCAGCAGGAGCACCGGTTTTCAAACCCTGAATCAGACGATTATCAGCAGGGACGTGCAAAAACCCATATAATTTAGCTGAGACCCTTCCTTCTCGGAAGGCTTCTTCATCTATATCCATTACTTCGGCTGCGATCAGTTCCTCAATATCACCCCGAAGATAATTAAGGGCCAGTTGTCCTGCGTCCAGGGGAGTATTAGCAAAAACCCCGGAATGGATTTTTACTCCGGCGGGAATTCCAATTACCGGCAGAGAGTTATCCAGGGCCTTAAAAATATCCCGGGCGGTCCCATCTCCCCCGGCAAAAATCAATATTTCTACCCCTTCTTCCTTCATAATCCGGGCTGCATTAATTGTATCCCGGGCTTCAGTTTCCTCCCCGGATAACTCCAGATCAATAACCTCATATTCCCAATCCGCTGCAGCCAGAATCTCGGCCCCCATGGAACCCTGGCAGGTCAAAAACCTGAACTCCTCCTGAAGAGGGAGCAGCGGTCTCAGGGCCATTTCTGCTCTTTTGGGGGCCTGGGGGAGGGCGCCTCGGGCTCTGGCCCGCGCCAGTATTTCAGGCCCATCAGTTCCTTTAAGGCCCACCCTTCCACCCATGCCAGCAATAGGATTAATTATAAGTCCAATTTTCTTCATCCTTTTTCCCTCCATTTTTTGCT
>PWFS01000111.1 GCA_003554145.1 Halobacteroidaceae bacterium
CCCGCATTATAATCAGGGCAAAGGCCCCCTCCAGGCGCAGCAAACTGTCCTGGAGAACCTCCTCAAAACTATCATAACCGGGGCGGGCCAGGAGATGGGCCAGGATTTCCAGGTCCAGGCCCGAATGAAAAATTGAACCCCCGCTTTCCAGTTCCCGCCTCAGCTGGAGATGATTCAGCAGGCTGCCGTTATGGGCCAGGGCCAGGTTGCCCTTGAGGGATTGAACTAAAAGGGGCTGGGTCCCGGAGACTTCGTTATCATCGGCCCGGGAATAGCGGACATGGCCCAGGCCCATCTGACCGGCCATCCCCTCCAGATCTTCCCGGGAAAAAACCCGGGTTACCAGGCCCATTCCTTTTTTATCCCTCAATCTTTCTCCATCCCCGACAACAATTCCCGCCCGCTCCTGGCCCCGGTGCTGCAGGGCATGCAGGCCCAAAAAAGTTAATTCCGGGGCGTCCTGGCGAGAACTGGCCACCCCAAATATTCCGCATTCTTCTCGAAATTTATCCAGCATTATCCCCTCCGGGCCGGGTTGAATGGCCATAATTTAATCAGCTCCTTTATCCCGGTTTTCTCGGGGTCGATTATTTCCCCTGGAATTCTCCCGTTCTCTTTTCCCAGTAATCAGCAATCCTGTCTGCTTGCAGCACGGCCTGTCCGGTGTAGCGGGCAGGATCCTGCAATAGTTTTCTCTGCTGGGGCTGCAGCCCCTCCAGGTAAGTCTCCAGATCCTTCCGGTCCTGCAGCACCTGCTGCAGGCCCAGATTTCTCTTCTCAGCTTCCAGGGTTAACTGCCGCACCGTTTCGTGGGCGGCAGGATGCCCCTGGCCGGCCAGAGCCACATAAAGGGCTTCCGCCAGGACCAGATCCTGACTCTGCTCCATATTTCTTTTCATGGCTTCCCGGTCTACCGAAAACCTCTGCAGAACCCGCCGCAGACGGGACAGAGCCAGGTATAGGCCGATGGGAATGTCCACGTAAAAACGAGCGGAAGCGGAATTGGTCAGATCCCGTTGATGTTCAGACAGTTGATCAGAATAAACGGTCTGGAGCCGGGGTTGAACCGTTTTCCAGAGGCTTTTTATGTGTTCATAGTTGATGGGATTCCTTTTCTGGGGCATGGTGGAAGAACCCACCTGTTCCGGGGCAAAAAACTCTCCAATCTCCCCTATCTCTGAGCGCTGCAGGTGCCTCATATCATCGGCAAAGTCAGCCAGAACCCCCAGGATCACGATAAGGTCATGCAGATAATCAAGCATAAATTCCGGGGGCACAATCTGGGTGCTGATGGGAGCAGGCTTTAACCCCAGGCGAGCCAGGACCCCTTTTTCCAGTTCCAGGGGATCCTCCACCAGGAGACTGGAAGCATTATAGGCCCCTACTGCTCCGGCCATTTTCCCCCGCAGATCCAGGCTGCTGCCGTGGCTTTTTTCCGCTGCTCTTCCCAGGCGGTCCAGGTGTCCGGCCAGGGCAAACCCGAAAGTTATGGGCACCGCGTGCTGACCGTGGGTCCGCCCCACCTGCAGGGTTTCTTTTTCCTGCCGGGTCAGGTTGCAGAAAAGTCCAATTACTTCCTGCAGCAGGGGCTGCAGGAGTCTGATGTGGGCCTCCTTAAACCGCAGGGCATTGGCCGTATCAACAATATCCATGGAGGTAGCAGAAAGGTGGAGATAGGGGCGGTGCTCGGGGCTCAATTCCCGGGCCAGGACATTGACCAGGGCCCGGATGCTGTGCCTGGTTTTCGCCTCTTCAGCATACACATCTTCTGCCTTTAACCTCTCCAGGGCAGCAGTTAGCTCCTGAACAGCCCCGGGAGGGCAGATCTCTCTTGCCGCCAGTTCCTCCAGCAGGGCCAGTTCTACCAGGCCCTGATATTTTATCTGTCCGGCCTCGGAAAAAAATGAGCTAAGGGCCTTAAATTCTTCTGAACGTAAGGAATAGCGGTGATCCCAGGGGCTTAAGCTGGAAAAAACATCTCTACTGGTCACAGGGGGTTCCCCTCCTTCTTTTTTCCAGTTTTTTATTTCTAATCCGGGAGTAAACCCGAACTTTTTTTCCTTTACACCAAAAATTATTCGGGTTTACTGGAGGAAATTCCTTTATTTTTTTCGGCAGAGGAAGGGCCTGCAGGAGTTTCGGGCCAAAAGCGGATCAAAGCACAATATATTGAGTTTTTCGCAATAGACAAACACAATATATTGTATTATAATCGAAATTGAACTTGTAAATCATAATACATATTCAGGGAAGGATGATTCAATTATGACCGACATCAGGTTATCGGAAAACGGACTGCGGGTCCTGGAAAGCCGATATCTGAGAAAAGAGGGGGATCAGGAAGTCGCTGAAACTCCGGCAGATCTTTTCCGCAGGGTAGCAGCCAATATTGCCGGGGCCAGTTCCCATTATGACGAAAACGCGGCCCGGGATCAGGAGGATTTTTTCCGGATCATGGCTGAACTGGATTTTCTTCCTAATTCTCCTACCCTAATGAATGCTGGTAATGAATTGCAGCAACTGGCCGCCTGTTTTGTTATTCCTATCGAAGACACCATGGAAGGAATTTTTGACGCCGTTAAATCTGCAGCCCTGATCCATAAAAGCGGCGGTGGAACCGGCTTTTCTTTTTCCCGGCTCCGACCCAAAAATGATCGGGTCCTTTCCACCGGGGGGGTGGCCTCGGGGCCCATCTCCTTCATGGAGGTCTTTGATGCCGCAACCAACACTATCAAACAGGGAGGCAAAAGGCGGGGAGCCAACATGGGTATTCTCAATGTGGATCATCCCGACATCCTCGACTTTATTGCCTGCAAGGAGGATAATGACCGGCTTAATAATTTTAATATTTCCGTGGGTTTAACCGAGAGCTTCATGGAGGCGGTGGCTGCTGGAAAAGATTATCCCCTGATCAATCCCCACAACGGAGAAGAGACAGGCCACCTCAATGCCCGGGATGTTTTCGATCGCATTGTTACCATGGCCCACAAAAATGGGGAACCGGGGATTATTTTCCTGGACCGGATCAATGCCGCCAACCCCACCCCGGAACTGGGCGACATTGAAAGCACCAACCCCTGCGGGGAACAGCCCCTGCTGCCCTATGAAGCCTGCAATCTGGGGTCAATTAACCTGGCCCGGATGATCAAAAGAACCAAAGAAGGCCCGGCCATCGATTATGAGCATCTCCAGGAGGTCATTCGTATTGCCATTCGCTTCCTGGACAATGTTATCGACATGAATAATTATCCCCTGGCCCAGATCCGGGATATGGCCCTGGGCAATCGCAAGATCGGCCTGGGAGTAATGGGCTGGGCCGACCTCCTCATTCGGATGCGTATTCCTTACGGCTCGGAGCGGGCCCTGCAGCTGGCGGAAGAAGTAATGGGCTTTATTCACCGGGAGGCCGAAAAGGTTTCCGAGGAACTGGCCGACAACCGGGGAGCCTTTCCCAATTTCCAGGCCAGCCTGTTTAAAAAGCCCCGGCGCAACGCCACCCTGACCACCATTGCCCCCACCGGCTCCATCAGCATTATTGCCAGCGCTTCCAGCGGTATTGAACCCCTCTTCGCCCTCAGCTACAAGCGGCATGTGCTGGACAGCACCCTGACCGAAGTCCATCCCCTGTTCGAAGAAGTAGCCCGGGAAGAGGGCTTCTACACCCCGGAAATCCTGGAACGGATTTCTGCCGGAGAAAACCTGGCCGACATTGAAGATATCCCTGACTATATCCGGGATATATTTATGACTGCCCACGACATTGATCCCGAACGTCATATCAAAACCCAGGCCGCCTTCCAGAAATACGTGGACAATGCAGTCAGCAAAACCGTTAATTTCCGGAATGAAGCAGCTCCCCTGGAGGTAGCCCGGGTTTTCCAGCTGGCCTATGAGCTGGGCTGCAAGGGAGTAACCATTTACCGGGACGGGAGCCGGGACAGCCAGGTTTTAACCACCGGCAAAAAAGAAGAGAAACCAAGGAGCAAAAGGCCCCGGCCCCGGGTTACCGTGGGCACCACCAGCAAAACGGAAATTGGCTGCGGCAAACTCTATATCACAATTAACTCTGATACCGCCGGCATCTGCGAGGTTTTCACCTCCACCGGGCGGGGAGGGGGCTGTCATTCCCAGTCCGAAGCCACCAGCCGCCTTATTTCCCTTTCTATCCGGGCTGGAGTTCCTCCCCAGGAAATTATCCAGCAGCTGCGGGGGATCCGCTGTGCTGCAGCCCTCAAACGCAAGGGGGTCGGCAATACCTCCTGTCCCGATGCCATCGGCCGATCCCTGGAGGAATACCTGGAATATGCTGACTACAACAGTTCGCTGCAGCAGGACCTGATCGGACATCACCTTAACCGGGATCAATCCGAACCTGACACTTTTGCCAATAATGGCTCTATAGTCTGCCCCGACTGCGGCATGGAAGTGGAACATGAAGGAGGCTGCGTCCTCTGCCGTAACTGCGGCTACTCCCGCTGCGGTTAGGAACCCTGCTCTGCCCTAGAAAAAAACCGGGCCTGCTCCCCTGAACCGGATAGCAGGCCCCCCCAAAGCCCCATTCCGGGGCTTTTTTTAATTTATACTGGCATCTTTCTTCCGAACCCCCGCCGCCATATTGCGCCGGAATTCCAGCAGTTTTTCCTCTACCTCCCGGTCCTGCAGGGCCAGGATCTGACAGGCCATTATGCCCGCATTGCGGCTGCCGTCAATGGCCATGGTAGCAACGGGAACCCCGGGGGGCATTTGAACCGTAGATAGCAGGGCCTCCTGCCCGGCCAGGGCCCCCCCCGATAGGGGAACTCCGATAATGGGCAGGTGGGTGTGGGCCGCCATGGCTCCGGCCAGGTGAGCCGCCATTCCCGCCCCGGCAATTATCACCTGAACTCCCCGCTCCCTGGCGCTGGAGGCAAATTCCCGGGCCTCTTCCGGGGTGCGGTGGGCACTGATTATTCTCATCTCATGCTCAATATCCATCTCTTTAAGTAGCTGAGCCGCTTTTTCCATTATGGGCAGATCCGAATCGCTGCCCATTACAATACTTACCCGGACCATCTTATTCCCTCCCCAGATCATGTCGATAGAATTTATCCCTGAACTCAATTTTGCTCGCTTCAAAATAGGCCTGCCTGCGGGCGGCCTCCAGGTCCTCGGCCAGGACCGTGACCCCCAGGACCCGTCCTCCTGCAGTTATCAGGCGCCCCCCCTTGTAGGCGGTGCCGGCATGAAAAATTATGGTGCTGGGGTTGACCTTTTCCAGGCCCGATATGGCCTGCCCCTTCTCGTAGGATCCGGGATAGCCTCCGGCCACCAGGTTTACACACAGGCAGGTTTCCTCTTTCCACTGCAGGGGTTCGGCCAGAATTTTCCCCCGGGCGGCAGCATGGAGGTGGGGCAGCAGGTCGCTTCTCAGGCGGGGTATCAGGGCCTGGGTTTCCGGATCCCCGAAACGGACATTGAATTCCAGGACCCGGGCCCCGGCCGGGGTCAGCATTAACCCCGCGTACAGAACTCCCCGATAATCAATACCCTCCTGCTGCAGGCATTGGAGAAGGGGCCGGAAAATCTCCTGACCCAGCCTTTCCTTTTCCCCGGGGGGGATATCGGCCACGGGGCTGTAGGCCCCCATCCCCCCGGTATTGGGTCCCTGATCTCCATTCAACAGGCGCTTATGATCCCGGGAGGGCTCCAGGAGGAGAAAATCTCCCCCCGCGCACAGCGCCAGGAGAGAAGCCTCCCGGCCCTCCAGGAATTCTTCCAGCACCAGTTTTTTTCCCGCGGAGCCAAACCGCTCCTCCTCCAGGATAGAATGGGCTTCCCGGCGGGCCTGCTCCCGGTCCTCGCAGATTAAAACCCCCTTGCCCCCGGCCAGGCCGTCAGCCTTGAGCACATAAGGGGCAGGGTTTTCGGCCAGATAATCTTCCACCTCTTCCAGGTTTTCCACTACCTGATGAGCAGCAGTAGGAACCCCCGCTTTCTGCATCAATTCCTTGGCCCGGCTTTTACTGCCCTCCAGTCGAGCCCCTTCCCGGCCCGGACCCAGGGCCAGGAGGCCCCGCCGGGCCAGGCTATCAGCCAGTCCCTGAACCAGGGGGGCCTCGGGACCCACCAGGGTCAGGTCAATTTCCTGTTTCCGGGCCCAATCAGCCAGTATTTCCGGGTCCTGATATTCCCCTTCTATATTTTCTCCCAGGAGGGCCGTCCCCGGATTTCCCGGCCAGCAGTACAGTTGCTCTAATTCTCTGCTCCGGGATAAATGCCAGGCCAGGGCATGCTCCCGGCCCCCGGAACCAATCAACAGGACTCTCATTGCCAATCGCCCCTTGTTATTATCTGCTGTCGCTGAGGACCAACCCCGATCAACTGAATGGGCAGTCCCAGCTGTTCCTCGATAAATTGGACATACTGCTGCGCATTGGCCGGCAGGTCCTCGAATGTCCGACAGTTAATCAGGTCCTCTTCCCAGCCGGGCAGCATTTCATATACCGGTTCAATTTTCTGCAGTAGATCAGTGTCGGTGGGCATTTCTTCCAGCTTATCTTCTCCCACCTGATAACCTGTAGCCACCCTAATCTGGGGGTGCCCCCGGAGCACATCAATCTTGGTCAGGGCCAGCCAGTCCACTCCATTAACCCGGCAGGCATGCCGCAAAAGGGGCAGATCCAGCCAGCCGCAGCGGCGGGGCCTGCCGGTGGTAAC
>PWFS01000006.1 GCA_003554145.1 Halobacteroidaceae bacterium
GAATAAACCCCGGGGAATTTTACTGCTCCGGCAACATGAATAATATAGGCGGGAGCGTTCTGGGTAGGGGGACTTTTTTCCTTAAATTCCCCGGAGGGGTTTTTATTCAGAAATTCCTCTCCCCCATCCCCTGACCGGAAAAAAAGCAGCCCAATCCCCAGCAGTAAAAATACCCCGGCCAGAATAAGCTCCTGGCGGTTAAAGGCAAACATAGCCCTCCCTCCTTTCACCTATATTATTCTATTAATGTAAAATTTTTCCTTTAAGATCATAAAAAAAACCTGCACAGGGTGCAGGCTTATGATAGAAGTTCCAGCTGAGGAGCATCGGCCCACAATTTTTCCAACTGATAATACTCACGGGCTTCCCGGTGAAAAACATGCACGATAACATCACCGTAATCCATTAACACCCAGCGGCTCCCCTTTTCACCTTCAATGCGGGTGGGTTCGATGCTTTTGCCTCCCAGGCCTTCTTTAATAGCCCGGACAATAGCGTCAACCTGGCGTTCATTATTTCCGGTAATTAAAACAAAGTAGTCAGCGATAAGAGATATTTTCTGCAGATCTATGGAAATTATTTCGACTCCTTTTTTGCTCTCCGCCAGTCTGGCTATTTCACGGGTTAATTCTTCTCCATTTTTTGGGGTCAAAGCGTACCTCCTTTCTCCAGGCTTTTTTGATCCTCGCCTAAAATAATAATTATTTCATCCTCCTCCAGTTGATCACTCTCCCGGGGAATGCCACCGATCAGGGAAGAAATTCGGAGAGCCCCTTCTCGCCCACCAGGGCCATAGGAGATGGATGTAAACTCATAATCAAAACGATCAGCATTACCCAGATTTTCCACAGAAAATCCCCAGTACTCCAGCAGTTCTCCCCGTTCCCCGGCCAGACCTGCTACCCCACACCCATTTAGGAGCTCCACAGAATAGCGGACATTTTCCAGGTAATCCTTGGTATTGACCATACTCAAAGAAACCATTTCTACCCCTTCCGGATGAGGTATCCAGTAGGAAACCCCATTAATATATTCAGGGCTACCCGGAAGTATGGTCATTTCAATGCGGTCCCGGGGAAGTTCGATCAGCAATTTGGCCAGCCGCGCCATATCTCTAAAGGGAAGATCGGTGCGGAAATATTCATTCAAATCACCCAAAAGGCCTGGTATTTTGGGTACAATACTCAACCTGAAAGCCTGTTCAATCAAAGCATCCATTAACTGCTGCTGCCTCTCAATTCTGCCGATATCTGCTCTAATGGGATCCCGGTAGCGAACAAAATGGAGGGCTCTTTCCCCATCCAGTTCTTTTAAACCCGGTTTAATATCGATATGAAGATCTCCCGCTTCATCTGTATACTCCATCCTCTGCTGAACATCGATGGTTACCCCGCCCAGGGTATCAATAATATTTTCAAACCCAAAAAAGTCCAGTTCCACATAGAAATGAATGGGGGCCCCCAGGAGATCCTCCACCGTTTTTTGCAGCAGATCAATTCCCCCCAGGGCAAAAGATGTATTTAATTTGTAATGGCTGGAATAACCGGGAACTTGCACCCGGGTATCCCGGGGTAAAGAAACCAAACCCAGTCCATTGCCCTCCAGATCGGCACTTACCAGAAAGATAGTATCGGGTCGAGGACGGCCATCAGCCCCGGCGTCATAACCCACAACCAGTCCATTAACCAGTTTTTGATTGGTTTGATCCGCCAGAATCTGCAGGTCTTCGGAGCCAAAAAGATCCATGACATAAATCCCTATGGCAAAAATCAGGATCAGAAAAACTATTCCCGCTATTTTACTTATTTTTTTAAAGTTATTCATGGGATAAATCAGCTCCCCTTAACCACAGTAACTTAACGATACAATCCATTTTTCCAGATATAATTTTCTACCGGGGGAGGAAGGAGAAAGGTCAGGCTTTTCTCTCTACGAACCCGCTCCCTTAATTCCGTTGAGGATATATTCAATGCCGGCATCAGGAGACGGTGAATTCTGGCCCCTTCAATTTCCTGTTCAATATCTTCAATTAAAGACCCCGGGTCTCCCTCTCTACTCACCACAATTATATCATATCCGGTTAAAATTTCACGGGGATTTTTCCAGGAAAAGATTTCGGCCAGGGAATCCCGGCCCATGATAAAAAAAATACGGGTTCGGGGCAAAGCCTTTTGCAGGGCATTCAGAGTTTCCAGGGTATATGAAGGGCCCTTTTTTTTCAGTTCAAAGTCCCAGACCTGAAAAAAGGGGCTGCCGGAGGCGGCCAGGAGGATCATTTCATACCTCTCCCGGGCACTCGATAGGGGGGCGGATTGCTCTCCCCTTTTATGGGGGGGGATACCGGCGGGGACCAGAAAAACCTGATCCAGTTCAAAATCCAGGCGGGACTGTTCCACCATCAAGAGATGTCCATAATGGGGGGGATCAAAAGTTCCACCCAGCACCCCGAGACGTTGGGGTTCTTTTTCCAGGGGAGGCAAATTTGCTTTCATTGACCTGCCCTCCTTTCCCCTTATATTCAACAATCAGTGGAGATTTTCCTTGTTCAATTAAACTCCATACCCTTTTTATTCCTTTTTATTCCTCCCAGGGCCAGGTAAATCCCAACCAGAATAACTGCTCCTCCCAGCCAGGTCAAAAGATGCGGGACCTCTCCCAGCAGGAAAAAGGCAAAAATTGTTGCTCCCACCGGTTCTCCCAGAATACTCAAAGCTACAAATGAGGCGGGGAGATATTTCAGACTCCAGTTCAGAGAGGAATGACCGATAATTGTCGGGATTAAGGCCAGCAGAAAAAAATAGCCATAGGTTGACCCGGTGTAACCCGTAAGGGGAACCCTCCATAACAGACAGAACCCCAGGAGAAAAAGGGCTGCCGTGGAGTAGGCCATAAAAATATAGGGTAACAGGCCCAGGGTGGCCCGAACTCTGCTGCCCAGGACAAAATAAAAGGCGGCAAAAATCGCCCCCATTAAAGCCAGCAGATTACCCCGTATGGCTTCGGGTTCACCCATGGTAAGATCTCCCCATCCGATGATTAGCCCGCCACCAACCGCCAGGAAAAGACCCACAACAAACCATTTATTTATCCTTTCTCCCAGGAATATCAGTCCCAACCCGGTAACAAAAAGGGGCTGAGTTGACAAAAAAACCACTGCTGAAGATACCGAAGTATAGGTAAAGGCCTGAACCCAGAAAGCAAAGTGAAGGGCCAAAAAAAAACCTGCCCCCAGGGAGAGAAAAATAACCCGGGTCTCAAGGTTTCTCAATCGATCCCGGTAAATAAGCATAACCGGGAAGAGCATTATTGCACTTAAACCCATCCGGTAAAAAGCAATCGCCAGGGCCGGCGCCTCGGCCATCCGGATAAAAATTGCGGCAAAAGAAACTGCAATGACCCCGATCAAAACCACGAATAATGCTGCCCGCCCTGTACCCAGAATAATTCCTCCTTTTAACTGCCGGTATTTATACTGCAGGCAGTAAAAAGACTATTCTCCGGCAAAACCTTAAAACCTTTAAAAAATTTCCCCCCGGGGCCAACTCACTAATCTCCAAGGACTTTGCCAATGACATTCAGAACATTATCCTGTTTAAATGGCTTGACAATAAAGTGCCGGGCTCCACCAACAATGGCCTTTTTAATATAAGCTTCCTGACCCATGGCTGAAATGATCAAAACCCGGGCTGCAGGATCTATTTCCAGGATTTCTTTCATTGCAGTTATCCCGTCTTTTTCCGGCATGGTAATATCCATGGTAATCAGGTCGGGCCTGATTTCCTTAAAAAGACGGACCCCTTCATTACCATCATTGGCCTCCCCTACTACTTCGTACCCCGCTCCTTCCAGGATATTTTTCAGGTTTAATCTCATGAAAGAAGCATCATCAACAATCAGGATTTTTTGGCCCATCCCCGGGTCTCCCTTCCCCTTTTATTCCCCCTTTAGCCCTGTAAGGCCTTATTCATGGTATCAATAATCTTATCCTTTTTAAAAGGTTTTACTATAAAATTTTTGGCCCCCTTCATTATGGCCTTTTTTATATATGATTCCTGCCCCATTGCTGAAACAACTACAATCCGGGCGTTGGGATCAAATTCCAGGATTTTTTCGGTGGCTACCAGGCCATCCATTTCCGGCATGGTTATATCCATGGTTACAATATCAGGATTTTCCGCCTTGTACTGCTGAATGGCTTCCACACCGTTGGTAGCCTCCCCAATAATTTCAAAACCTTCACTTTCCAGGATATTTTTCAGATTCAGACGCATGAAGGATGCATCATCGACAACTAAAACTTTAGCGCTCAATTAAGTCCCCTCCCTTTTTAAAACACCTTAACATCCCCTGAATATCAAGAATAAGAGCTACTTCTCCATTTCCTTTAATTGTTGCTCCTGAAATTCCGGGAATTTCTCCAAACAATTTGTCTTTGCCCAGAAAATCACCCAGGGATTTTATTACAATTTCCTGTTCTCCCCGGACATCCTCGACCATAATTCCCACCATTTTTCCCTTAACTCCGGCTATGATAAGAAAGCCTTCCTCCCTCAATTCCCCCAGGTTGAAAAAATCACTCAGCCGAATTAAAGGTATTACCTGTTCTCTCCAGATAACAACTTCCCTATTCTTCACCGTTTTGATTAATTCCTTCTTATTATTCTCTCCTACCGCTATGGTTTCAAATATTGCGGACAGGGGAATAGCATAATCCGCATTCTTTTCAACAATCATCAGGGCCTGAACAATGGCCAGGGTGAGGGGCAGAACGATGCTGATGCTGGTTCCCTTTTCCGGTTCACTGGCAATTTCTACTTCCCCATCCAGCTTTTCAATATTGGTTCGAACCACATCCATGCCCACCCCGCGACCGGACAGGTCACTTACCGTTTCACTGGTAGAAAACCCGGGTTCCATAATCAAATCCAGAATACTCTCCCGATCCATTTCTTCAGCATTTTTTTCGGTCAATAATCCCCTCTGAATGGCCCTGGTCTTTATTTTTTCGGGATCAATTCCCGCCCCATCATCTTTAACCTCAATAACAATATTATTTTCCTCCTGCCAGGCATTGAGGGCGACGGTAGCTGTTGCAGATTTGCCCTGAGCTTCCCTTTCCGCGGGAGACTCAATCCCATGATCAATGGCATTTCGTACCAGGTGAACCAGGGGATCGAAAACTTCCTGCAGTATGGTTCGATCCAGTTCAGTATCTTCTCCCGAAAACTCCAGCCGAACCTCTTTGCCGGTCTGACGCGATATATCCCGGACCAATCGGGGGAAACGCTTAAAAATACTCCCTACCGGGTACATCCGGATATCCATTACTGATTCGTGGAGTTCGGTGGCAATAAAGTCAACATGGGGTATTGTTTCCAGCAAGGCCTGGGCATCTTCATTATCCCGACCCTCGGCCTTAATATTTTTGGAAATTTCCAGCAGGCGTTCCTTGTCAATTACCAGCTCCCCAACCAGCTTCATCAGTTGATCTACCTTTTCAATATCGACCCTTATACTGTCCCGGCTGACATCCCGCCGGACAAAAGTTTCTTTCATTTCCTGGAAAAAGTTCCGGGCTGCCCCCTGTTCAATATCCTCCCAGGAGTAAATGGTAAACTCATCCTGCTCCACTGACTGCTGAATAACCGCGCCCAGTTCTTCCGGGCTTTTTTCTGTTCCCATTAACAGGGAGAAAAAGGGTAAATCCCCCTCCACATCCTCCAGGCCATCAGGCAAAGTCTTAACTATTTCCCCCTCGTCTTTCAGGTTATTAAGGATTAAAAAAGCAAGCATGCTCTGCATTTCCTGCTGATGAATAAGCTCAAAACAGATCAGAAATTTATTCTTCTCCTGGAATTTGTCCTTGAATAACTGGACTTCTTCCGTGGTTAAAACCATCTTTTTTTCCACTGCACTATCTTTCTTATCCGAAGAAGCGGCCGAAATATCACGAAATTGAAACAGGAGGTGTTCAATTTCTCCTTCATCCTCCTCGTGAGAACCTTTTTCCACATTCTGCCGCAGGTTTTTTAAAGTATCAATGGAGATAAAAAGGAGATCAACAATCTCATCATTTAACTGTTTGTCACCGGTCCGCAACTTATCCAGGACATTTTCCATTTCGTGAGTTAGACTGGCAATAGCTGTATAGCCCATGCTTCCCGCTGAACCTTTCAGGGAATGGGCCATCCGAAATATTTCATCGATTACCTTACGGTCTTCCCCATTTTCCTCCAGCTGGAGAACTCCTTTTTCCATTATTTCCAGCTGTTCGTCTGCCTCCTGCAGAAATAGTTTTTTAAACTTTTCAAAATCCATATCGGCCATAATTTTCTCCCCTTATTCAGCTAAAATGGGAACCTCTGGCTGCTCCCCTGAAGAAAGAATATTCAGGATATCCAGCATAATTACCAGTCGTTCCTCGTATCTGGCAATCCCGGAGATAAAAAAGGAATCTATCTGGGTAATTTCCGGAGGAGGTTCTTCAATGACGCTCTGATCAATGGTCAGGACCTCATTAACCCGGTCTACAAGGAGGCCAATAAATTTCTCCTCTACCTTGACAACAATAATCCTGGTTTCTTTATCCCTTTTGTGATTATCCAGGTCAAATCTTTTACCCAGGTCAATTACCGGGATAACATCCCCCCGCAGATTCATGACCCCTTCGAC
>PWFS01000002.1 GCA_003554145.1 Halobacteroidaceae bacterium
AGTTTTCTGGTTTATTTTTCCAGGAGGGAGGTGAACTTAGAGAAATAGTTTTCTGGAAAAATGGAGGGTAAATTTTAAAGGAGGTTTTTGTAAATGAAAAAAGCAGGATTTGCTGTTCTAACGGTCCTCTTAATTGTGGGACTTATTTTCACAGCCGGACTGGAAAACAGTGAGGCCCAGTCTCCCAAAAGACTGGTAGTGGCCAACTTTGCAGATGCCAACAGTTTAGATCCTCAAATGGTAAGTGATACTGCTTCTTTCTGGATTCAGAATCAGATGTATGAAGGTCTGGTGAGAAGAACACCGGATATGGGCGTGCAGCCGGCCCTGGCTAAGGACTGGGAATTTATTGATGACCGTACGGTCGAATTCTACCTGCGCGAGGGAGTTAAATTCCATAACGGTGACGAATTTACTGCCCATGATGTTAAATTTTCCTATGAGCGGCTTTTAGATCCGGAATTTGGTTCCCCGGGAGCCTCTCGACTGGCCATGGTGGATATAGATAATGTTGAAATAATTGATGATTATACCATTCGCATCCCCACCAAGGAACCATTTGCCGCTATTTTGACCTACCTGGCCCACAGTGCTTCTTTAATTATCAGCCAGTCGGCTGTAGAAGAATACGGCGCTGATTTCGGTGAAAATCCTGTGGGAACCGGCCCCTTTATGCTGAAAGAATGGCGGCAGGGAGATCAGGTTGAACTGGTAAAATTCGATGATTACTGGGGAGGAGCAGCCCAGATTGATGAACTGGTTTTCCGGGCTATTCCCGAAGGTACCAGCCGGACCATTGAACTGGAAACCGGTGGTGTGCAAGTGTCCCGGGGTATTGCAAGGGTGGATCTGGACCGGGTTGATGAGCATCCCAACCTGACCCTGCACCTGTATGAAGCCCTGCGGATAAATTATATGGGCTTTAACCATGAAGCCGAGCCTTTTAATGATCTGCGCGTTCGCCAGGCTCTGGCCTATGCCCTGGATCATGCTGAAATAGTACAGGCCGTTTATGGTCCCCTGGGTGGACCTGCTACTGGTTATCTTAACAGCAATATCTGGGCCTTTAATCCGGACACCTATCTTTATGACCGCGATGTGGATCGGGCCCGGGAATTAATGGCCGAAGCGGGTTACGCAGATGGCTTCAGCACCTCCATTGCCATCAATGATGATGATACCCGGAGGGCCCTGGCCGAAGTGGTTTCCTATCAGCTGGAACAGATCAATATTGATTGCTCCATTGAAGTTTATGAATGGGGTGCCTATCTGGACCTGACCGGCCGTGGCGACCACGAGATTTACATGCTGGCCTGGCTGGCCAGCCCCGGCGATCCCCACCATGCCATGCATCCCTTATTCCATTCTTCCAATAAGGGGAGTGCTGGAAATCGCCAGTTCTTCGATAATCCCCGGGTGGACGAACTTCTGGAAAAGGGAATGGTAGAAACCGATATGGATCAGCGGATGGCCTTTTATCATGAAGCCCAGCAGATTCTCTCGGAAGAGGTAGCCTGGATTCCCCTCGCTGATGACCGCGAGGCCGTTGGGGTCCACGAGTCAGTTACCAATTTTGTACCCTGTCCTTCCGGCTATCACATGTTCCATGAGGTGGGCCTGGATTAAGCTTTAGGCAGCCAGACTGTTTGTTATACGGGGCCGTTTTCGTCTGGCCCCGTATAACAAAAAATTAATTTCACCCCTGTTTTGCCGGAGAGGAGGATGAAACTCGGTGTTAAAATATATTGTCAAACGCCTCATTTCCATGGTTCCTGTAATAATCGGGGTAACATTCGTTGTATTTGCCATAATGCACTTTACTCCCGGGGACCCGGCCACCCTGCTCCTGGGTGAAGAAGCCCCCCCGGCAGAAGTGGAGCGCATGCGGGAGCGCATGGGGCTTAATGATCCTTTCCTGGTTCAATATGGAAATTTCCTTTTTGGTCTTTTTCGGTTGGACCTGGGGTTTTCTCTAACCACGGGTCGGCCGGTTTTCAATGAAATTGCCAACCGTCTCCCGGCTACCATTCAGCTGGCCGCGGCGGCAATACTGGTGGCCATTTTTATTGGGGTCATAATGGGGATTATTGCTTCCACCAGGCAGTATACCGTATTTGATGGAGGGGCCATGTTTGTTGCCCTTTTAGGTGTTTCCATGCCCAATTTCTGGCTGGGCCTGATGATGATCCTGGTGTTTTCTGTATTCTGGAATAATACTTTTGGATATGTGCTCTTTCCATCCTCGGGGTTTGGGACCCTGCGGCACCTGGTGATGCCGGCCATTGTTCTGGGGACCGCCCATGCTGCTTTTATCACCCGGATTACCAGGTCATCCATGCTGGAGGTTCTGCGCCAGGATTATATCCGGACTGCCCGGTCCAAGGGCTTGAATGAAAGGGTTGTCGTTTATTTGCATGCCCTGCGCAATGCCCTGATGCCGGTGGTTACCATGGCCGGACTGAGATTTGGAGTGCTTTTAGGGGGCTCGGTTGTTACTGAACAGATTTTTGCCATCCCGGGAATGGGAAGGCTCTTAGTTGAATCTGTCCGCTCCCAGAACTATACCCTGGTCCAGGGAATCATTTTGACCTATGCCATTATTTTCAGCCTGGTGAACCTGGCGGTAGACCTATTATATGCGGCTATTGATCCCCGTATTCAGGTTCAGTACAAATGAGCGACTGCCAGAAAGTGCTCAAGGATTTTATGTGGAAGGAGGGGCATAAATGGCTACGGAAGCAACGACGGTGAAAAAAGCTGCTGTCGCCCGGAAACAGAGGACCCGATTCCAGGAAACCTGGAGAAGATTGAGAAAAAATCGCTGGGCTCTGGCCGGCCTGACCATGATCGTTCTGCTGGGACTGGTGGCAATATTCGCCGATTTTATAGCACCTTATGGCTATAATGAGCAAAATTATTTTAGAATTCTGGAGGGGCCTTCCCGGGATAACTTTTTAGGAACTGATAATCTGGGGCGGGATGTGTTTTCCCGCATTGTCCACGGTTCCCGACTGTCCCTTTCTATCGGATTTATTACCACTTCCATTGGCCTTACTGTAGGGGGTTTTTTGGGTGCGGTGGCGGCTTTTTACGGAGGCCGGGTGGATAACCTGATCATGAGGTTTATGGATATTATTCTGGCCATTCCTGGCTTTATCTTTGCAATTGCCCTGGTTTCGGCCCTGGGACCCTCGCTGACCAATTTAATGATTGCGGTGGGGATCAATACCATCCCCTATTTTGCTCGAATTATCCGTTCCTCGGTTATGTCCACCAAGGAAAATGAATTTATAGAAGCAGCCCGGGTAATTGGATCCTCGGACCTCTGGATTATTTTCAAACACCTCATTCCCAATTCCCTGGCACCTATCCTGGTTCAGGCTACCCTGCGCATTGGAGATACAATAATTATTGCTTCGGGGCTCAGCTTTCTGGGCCTGGGAGCTCAACCCCCTTTGCCGGAATGGGGAGCACTCCTTTCCGCGGGACGGGGCTATTTAAGGGTTGCCTGGTGGATGGCCACCTTCCCCGGAGTTGCCATAATGGTTACCGTTCTGGCTTTTAATCTCCTGGGAGACGGCCTGCGGGACGCCCTGGATCCCCGCCTGAAAAATTGATTTGTGGTAAAGGAGGGTCATTGTGAGCGAAAAACTTCTGGAAATTAAGGATCTACATGTGCATTATGAGACCGATGAAGGGACCGCCCGGGCGGTTAACGGTATTAATCTGGAATTAAAACCCGGTGAATGCCTGGGACTGGTTGGAGAGACGGGGGCGGGGAAAACCACGACTGCCCTGGGAATTCTGCGGTTGGTTCCTGATCCTCCCGGTCGGATTACCGGTGGGGAAATATTATTCCGGGGGGAAAATCTTCTAAACAAAAAAGAACGGGAAATGCGAAGAATCCGGGGTAATAAGATTTCTATGATTTTTCAGGACCCCATGACCTCTCTCAATCCGGTTTTTTCCGTTGGTCGGCAGATTGCCGAAAATGTAAGTCTGCATCAAAATGTCAGCATAAAAAAGGGTATGAGCCGGGCCCGGGAAATGCTGGAACTGGTAGAAATTCCCGGATCAAGGGTTCATGATTATCCCCATGAATTCAGCGGAGGAATGCGGCAGCGGGTTTTAATTGCCATGGCCCTGGCCTGCAATCCCGCCCTTTTAATTGCGGATGAACCGACTACCGCCCTGGATGTTACCATTCAGGCCCAGGTTATGGAAATTATTAAGGGCCTGATGAAACAGATCAATACTTCCCTGATTATGATTACCCATGACCTGGGAGTGGTTGCTGAAGTTTCTGAAAGGGTTGCGGTAATGTATGCCGGGCAGCTCGTGGAGATTGGGCCCCTGCGCGATATTTTTACCGACCACAAACACCCCTATACTATCGGTCTTTTTGGTTCCATCCCTGATATTGATGACCGGGAAAGCACCCGATTAACTCCGACAAAAGGATTGATGCCCGACGCCATGGAGCTTCCTGAGGGCTGTCCTTTCCATCCCCGCTGTCCCGAGGCCATGGAAAAATGTTCCAGGGAGACCCCGCAGTCCGTGGAGATAAAACCCGGCCATTTTGTTTCTTGTTTTCTTTTTTCCTGACTTCAGTCTTGTTTTGTAAGGGGGAAATGCTATGGCGGATAAGCTGCTGGAAATAAAGGATCTGAAAAAATATTTTCCCACCAAGCAGGGGATGCTCCATGCTGTGGATGGGGTTAACTTTCACATTAACCGGGGAGAAACCCTGGGGCTGGTTGGAGAATCGGGCTGCGGTAAATCGACTACCGGCAGGCTATTGTTACGGCTTCTGGAAGCAACCGGTGGGGAGATTATCTACAATGGGGAGAATATCCAGAAATTCAACCGAAAGAAGATGAAAGAATTTTGCACCCAGGCCCAGATGGTGTTCCAGGATCCTTTTTCTTCTCTCGATCCCCGGATGAGTGTGGGCGAGATTATCTCGGAACCCCTGCGGGTTAATCGGACCCATAGCAATGGGAAGGCCCGCAAAAAAAAGATTCTGGAAATGATGGAATTTGCCGGAATTGCTTCCCGCCTGATAAATGCCTATCCCCACGAATTGGATGGGGGGCGGCGCCAGAGGGTGGGCATAGCCCGGGCCCTGGTTTTGAATCCTGATTTCCTGGTCCTGGATGAGCCCGTTTCGGCCCTGGATGTTTCGATTCAGGCCCAGATTTTAAATCTTTTTGATGATCTCCAGGAGGAATTTGACCTGACCTATCTCTTTATTGCCCATGATCTTTCGGTGGTAAAACACGTTAGCGACCGCATTGCAGTAATGTATATGGGACAGATAGTAGAATATGCCGGCTTTGATCAGGTAATATATGAGCCCCAGCATCCCTATACCCAGGCCCTGGTTTCAGCTATTCCCCGCATCAACCTGGATGAAAAACGGGAAAGAATAATCCTGGAGGGGGATGTTCCCAGCCCGGTAAATCCGGAGCCCTACTGTCGTTTTTATGGTCGGTGCCGGGAACGCCAGAATTTCTGTAAAGAGCAGGAAGTATTCCTGGAGGAGGTTGAGCCGGGCCGATTTGTCAGTTGTCTATTGCGGCAGTAAAAGAAATAGAAGGGATGTGACAAGGAGTGTCAATGAGGCCGATAGTTGGAATTACGATGAATACCAGGGCGGAGTTATCCACCTATTACGTGGAATCTGTGGAAGCTGCTGGAGGCTGTCCCCTTATTTTATCCCGGGTGGAAAGTTGTGATTCCATTAAACCGGTTTTAGATCAACTGGACGGCATTATCTTTTCCGGGGGAACGGATATCAACCCCCATTACTATAATGATGATCCTCGCTATGGCCTGCAGCAGGTCAAACCGGGGCGGGATCAGTACGAATTTGAGCTGCTGAGGACCTGTTTGAACAACTATTCCTTTCCCATTCTGGGTATTTGCCGGGGCCTGCAGCTTTTAAATATTTATCAGGGAGGAAATATGTATCAATGCCTGGAAAAGGAAAAGCCCGAAGGAATCATGCATGCCCTGTGGGAAAAATTCCCCATGCATTATCCCTCCCATGCAGTTCAGGTAGAGAAAGATTCCCGGCTTTTTGCCCTGATCCAGGAAGAAAAGGTTCTGGTTAACAGCCTGCATCATCAGGGGATAAAGGAACTGGGGCAGAACCTGATTAGTACTGCCCGGTCCTCAGATGGACTTATCGAAGCCCTGGAGCTGGCTGGAGATCGATTTGTGGTTGCAGTGCAGTGGCACCCGGAAATGATGTCCACCCGCTGTGAAATTGCCGCCAGTATTTTTAAAGGCTTCATCCAGGAATGCCGGGTGCAGAGCACCAGCATGGTCAGTCCCTGACCCAGATAAAAAAATGAGGTAAAACAAGGCCGGCCCGGGCAGCAGGGGCCGGTTTTTTAATGGACAGGGAATTAAGAGGGAAGAACAGAAATGCTATACTATACTACTACAGGAGAAGGAATGGGGGGCTAAATGGAAGTCATTATGCCAGGCAAAGAAAAACCCTGAAAATTGAAAGCCCAGCAAAAGCGGAGAAAAACTGCTGCAGGAACCGGGTTTAAATCCTGAGGAATATCTTTTTGTCCGGTCAGGAGAGG